>JAZUGW010000142.1:0-2803 GCA_045641465.1 Kiritimatiellia bacterium
ATGGCTACGATCCGACTTTGGGCGCGGATAGAGGAAGGATAGAGCCGTTGTTGAGGGCGAACGCGAACCCAAAACGCCGCCGCGCCGCGCCTTTTGGGGCAACGACCAAGTGGGGACGAATACGGGGACTTTCATCGCACGAAGCCCCAAAAGGCGCGGCGCGGCGGCGGCTGATTCCTTCTTTTCGCTGTCGTTGGAAAGCGCGGTCGCCCGCCCCGAAGGGAAAGGGACAACCCAACCACCTCTCATCGCACCTCGCCACAGAAGAGAATGGGACGACCCTCTCGCCTCGCCGCTCGCAACCTAACCGCGCAGCTTGCTTTCGCACCTCTTCAACCGCTTCCTCAACCCCTTCGCTTTGCCAATGGCCGCGTTCGCGGCGGGCCCGGGCGACGGCTATGACACTCAAACCGATTCTTCAACCACCCTTCACCCCCATGTCGTCGCCCGAGCCGTGGTAGCTTCGGCACCTACGCTTGCAAACAGAGTTACCGACAGGGGGGGTTCTCCGGCCTCTTGTTGGGGGCCTACGAAACGCCCGCTGTCGATAACTCTGTTCACAAGCTCCGTAACTGGGATCACCCAACGACATTTTGGGAACGATCCTCTTGCGATTGCATGTCCCTGTCGCTACGGTTGCCAACAGGTCTTGCCAACAGCGGGGCGGGTCCGGCCCTCTTTGGTGGGGCCTACGCCGCACCCGCCGTTGACAAACCTGATTGACAACCTCCGCTTATCCGTTGGGGCGCGATGGCTCATCAACCCACCTCCTCCAACCTGAAGTCCTTCGCCGTCAGCTTCGCTTTCTTGAATGGATTGGCGATAATCTTGAACTCGTTCTTCTCAGACGGCTTCTCGTTCGCGCCAACCGACCCTCCGAATTCCCCGTAAATGCGCATCCAGTCTCCGAAGTTGACTGTCACGCCCTCTGCAACAAGCTCACGCATCGTCCTCGCGAATCCGTTTAGGACATGCTCCAGTTGAAAGGCGTTCCCGATGACATACCCTCGCTCAATCGCGCTTTTCACGATGGCTTCCGCATTCGCCGTCTTGCGGTCAGCGACCATAGGGCGATACGTCATACCTCCGTTTATCGGATTCATCCCGTGGACAATGCGATACTTCAATCGCGGTCTTGTGTCAGTGATCATTTCTCTTTCCTTTCTCTTGGATGGTGCTCCGCCCCGTTGCCGGAGCGCGGCGGCTTGCGCTTCGTCAGGCCGCAGAGACCTTGACGATCTTCGAGCCGTAGGACTTCCAGTTGTTCGCCTCCTTCCAGTCGTCGTAGAGCGCGTCAGGCACAATGACCTTCGTGACGCGGTTCTCTCCGTCCGTGTCGCTCAGCGTCGGCACCTGCCGCGCGGCGCGGAAGTCAAGGACGAGCATCGGACTCTTCGCGTCCGTCCTGAACGCCGCGCCGCGGATCTCCGTCACCGTGCTCGGGAAGTTGACCCTCTGGAGCAACTTGCAGCCCGTGAAGCAGTAGACGGGTATCACCGACACGCCTTCGGGGATATCGACCTCGGCCAGCGACTCGCAACCGTAGAAGCAATAGTCGCCCATCGTCGTGATCCCACGCGGAAGCGACACGTGCGAGAGGTTCTTGGCGTAGAGGAAGCAATCCTTCTGCAACGACTTCGGCCCCGGCGGTAGCCGCAGGTAGCCGACTCCGATGTTCTGGAACGGTGTGATGCCGAGGAAGTCCACGGTGTCCCCAAGGCAGAGCCGCGTGAGCGACGTGCATCCGAGGAACACATCCCCGCCGAGGTGGACGACTCCGTTGGGAATCGAAACCGCGACCAGGCCCTTGGCGGTCGAGAACGTGCTGCCCTGGATCGTGTCGATCCCCGCAGGGAGCGTGACGTGCCGGAGCGATTCGCACGAACTGAAGACCGCTGCCTCGAACTCGGTGACGTTGTTCGGCATCGTGACGGTCTGAATCCCGTCGCAGAAGTAGAACAGCATCTTGCGGTACGATCCGGTGATGTTCCCGAATTCAACCGCCTTGAGCCGCCTGTACGATTCGCGCTTCTGAAGGTCGAACTCACCGAAGATGTTGTAGTTCCCCCAGTCCCAGTCCGACTGCCCGAAGCGGACGCTCCCGCCCTCCGACCAGACCGTGATGACGTACTGCGTGTCCTTGTCGGTCGTCGGGTAGGTGTGGGACAGTTGCCAAGTCGGATAAAGCTCGTCCTCCTCCAATTCCCACTCCGGCTCCTCCACAAACGGCTCGCTCCCGTCGCCCCAGTCCACGTGCAACTTCCCGTTGTAGGAAATCTCAAGCGGTACGGGGTTCGTGTCGCCAGCCGGTATGACCATGTAGAGGCGCGTCTTGCCGTCATCGGTGATGAAGTGCGCCCCCACGTCCGCCGGGTGCGTCAGGTTGTGGAGCTCGTCCAGCGACCAGTTCCACCCCTGGCAGACAAGCCCCGGATGCGAGGGCAGCGCGGGCAATGCCTCAAGCGCCCTTGCCTCGGGGACCGTCATGGACGCCACAATCGCCCCGTCGTAGTCACGGAACCTGACGTCCTTCGCGTCGATGTCCCGATACCTCGGCGCAAGCAAGGGCGTCGGAAAGACAACTTTCATACTTTCTCCTTTCTCAATACGCAACCGCCTGTTTGCGTGAGCCAACAGGCGGTTGCGATCTTACCTTTTACTTCGCCGAGATCGGCACGACCGTCGTGACCGGATTCGTCTGCGACACGCCATTGGTGTCGCTTCCGTTATGCTCCGCGTTCTGCGTCGTGTGGGAAACCCACGCGATGGCAGGGACGCCAAAGGCGACCACTTCGGTCGTCTG
>JAZUGW010000143.1:0-5727 GCA_045641465.1 Kiritimatiellia bacterium
TCCGCTCCCGCACCGCCGTCCTTGATGAACTCCTAGAGTCCCGCAACCGGTGAGGCGCCCAGCGTGAGGTTGACCCCCTCGCCACCCGTCACGGTGCCGAAGAGGGTCTGTCCCTTCGCGAGCGCCACCATGCCGTCAAGCAGCCACTTGCCGTTGCCGGAAGCCACCGTGACCTTGCCCGAGGTCGGATACTTGGCGATCTTCACCGTACCGTCCGTCACCGTGACATCGCCCTTGATCGGTGTCGTCAACGTGAGCGTGCCTGTGCCCGCCATTTGCAGGTCCCACGGATTGTTAAATGCCGTGGAAGAGAGCGTACCCGCCGTGTAGGTCGGCGCGAAGGAGACGTTATGCGGACCTTCGAAAACGACTTTGACCCGGCCCGTGCGGTTGTGGGAGAGGAAGAACGTGTTGTAGCCGAACTGATCCTTCGGCGGGATTTCCCAGTCGCAAGTCGAGGAGATGTGCACCTCGTCGCCATCGAAGAGGATGCCGTTGTAGCTCTTGTTCGAGGGCGAATTCGCGCGCCAGAACCGCTTGGTCGTCACGACGAGATTCGAGATGCCGAAGTAAGGCCACGAGTTCACACAGCTGCCGTAATAGCCGAGCTTGAAGGTACCTGCGCCGTAAAGCTTGGGATCCATATTGCCCTGGATGTTGAACGCCTCAGCGTCGAGAACACCGTCCACCCACAGGGCCGTCGAATTGGTCACGCGGAATTCGCCCGCCAGCTTCACCGTCACATTCTCGCCGATCCGGAACGGGAACGTGCCGAGGTTGCGCATCGACGCGAATGCGAGCGAAGCCGCCTCGCCGTCGACCGCCGTGACGATGTTCGTGGGATGCTGGGTTTCATTGTTGAAGCCGTACATCGCACCCGAGAAGTCGTTATGGCCCTTCACGCGCAGCGTGAGGTCACCGGCACGGAACGTCACGCCCACGCCGCGATAGGTGACATTCGCAATCGTCAACGTGTTGCTGATGGAGCCGAAACGCCACTGCCACTGGTTGGTGGTGCGGCCCGCCTTGACCTCGCCCGAGACGGTAAGCGGACCCGTCGCGTAGAAGGACGTCGCATTCGGTGCCGTGAAGCCGGCGTTGAACGTGAGCGGTTGCTCGCTTTCACGCGTGACCTCGCCCTCATCGGTGAGGATCACCGGCACGTCGTAGACGAGCGCGCCCGTGGGGTTGTAGAATTCCTCCGAAATGTCGACGAGCGCACCGTCCTCCCACTTGTAGGCGCGGGCCGGTGCGGCGATGGCCGCGAGTGCCGCAAGCGGCGCCGTGAGCGAATCGACCGGCACGACGGGCGCAGGTCCCGTCGCGAGACGGAAGCCGAGGTAGTCCGCATGGCAGCCCGCCGTCGCGATCGAGGGACAGTCCCCTTCGCGCGACCAGGTACCTTCCTGAGCCTTCGCCGGCGAACCGAGGATGCGGCACCAGCCGGTGTTCGGATCGACGGACGACGTCCATTCGGCGACCTCGCGCCGAAGCTCGCCGCCGAATGTGGCCGCAAGTTCCGCAACCGTCGGCAGACGGTAGTCGCCCGTCGTACCGTTGAGCCACACGAGGAACTTTTCGATTTCCGTCTTCGACACATTCACGACCGGCGCATCCGCCTTTTCGGGATCGTAGGCGAACGTCTCGCCAAGGGCTGTCTTGTACTCTGCCCACTTCGCATTCGTCACCGGCTTGTCGGTGAACGCAGCGAAGCTCGCCGGATTGGCGCACGGCGTGAGGGCGGGTGCCGCCTGCGGCGTGACGGGACAGGTCTTCGACTCAAGCGTGAAGTCGTCGAACACGCCAATGTAGCTGCCGTCCGCATTGAAACCGTGGGCGAGATAATGGAGCGTGTTGTTCTCGAACCGCAGTTCGCCATAGCTCTGGATGCAGCCCATCCGTACCGGCTCGGCCCCGCCCAGCACGTTGTTTACCGTGGGGGACGCCTGACGCGCCCAGAGATAGGGCACGTTCTTATGGCCGCCCACGAAGATGTCGTCGCCGTAGAACGTGGTGACGGTTTCAACATGGTCGAGGTAGCCCGCGCCGCCGTTCGTAAGCTGCACGATGCCGTCCTTCAGATAGCGTTCATAGCCGTGCATGTGGCCGGAGAAAACGATGTCAATGCCACCGGCCTTCGCCGCCTCGAGGAGCGCGGTGTTGTTGTTGCCGCTCCAGCACTCGAGCCAGAACGGATAGTGCTGGATCATGACGCGGAAGGACGCCGCCTTCGCGCGGTCCGTCGCCAGGAGGTTCGCCAGCCACGTCGCGGTCGTCGCATTGTAGGCGCTCTGGTGGATGAAGATGAAGAGCACATTGCCGCGATAGAGGTAGTAGGCCCCGTCTTCGGACGTTCCCCAGGCAGGGTCGTCGATGGAACCGGTTTCGAAATACGGCTGGTTGTTACGATAGGAAATATCGTGGTTGCCCCAGGCGACGTAGTAGGGACGCGTACGGCCGAGGATGCCGTCCGTCGCCTGCAGGATGCCGGGCTTGATCTGGTTGTTGTAGTCGGCGCTCGAGGCCATGTCGCCGGAGGAGATGCCGAAGTCCACGCCCTGAGCGACCATGTGGCTGAAGATCGCGCGCACGTAGGCGTATTTGTCGCTGTCCCAGTCGTATCCGCGCGCACCCTGCTGGTTGTCGCCCCAGATGCCGACCTTGAAGGATTCGCCGGCGGTCTCGTTCCAGAGCTTCACCGTGCCTTCGGTGTTGTCCGCCGCTTCCTCGTAGGTGAGCGGCTGTCCGAAGTAACCGAGGCGGTAGGGAATCGTCTGGCCCGCGAGGCTCGCGTCCACGGTGATGTGCGCCTTGTAGATCCAAGTGCCGCCATTCGATTCAACGCGGGTCATCTTGGTGCAGTTCGCATAGTTCTCGCCCCACTGCACTTCGAGGCCCTTCCACAAATCGGGATCGGCGGTATTCTTCACGCCTTCGCACATGATGGTGAAACGGTTCGTGTAGACGTTCTGCTGCCACGGCAGGGTGAGCAGCACGTCGCGCACGGCGAATTGCTTGGCGACCACCGTGACTGGAGTTCCGGCCATAGAACCGGCGAAGCCGCTCTGCGAGATGGCCTTGCAGACAGGCGTGTACGTACCAGGTGCCGTATAGACATGGGAGAACGTCTGTTGCGTACCCGAGGCAAGATACTTCGTGACCGGCGTGGTCGTGCCGTCGCCCCAGTCGATCAGGTAGGCGACAAATTCGCCATCGGACTGGGTCGCGGAGACCGTGAAGGAAACCGCATCCGCCATCGCCTTGACTTCCGCAGGAATGCTGGAGGAAACAAACGTGACAACGGGCGCGTTGCCCTCAGGTTGCGAAACCCCACCCAAACCCGCCACCTCGTCTGGCGTGAGCGGCACATCATAGGCGGCGAGACGGGTCACCGCGGCGCCGAGGCCATTGAAGAAATTCATCACCGCAGAGGGCTTCGCGGCGGTATTGCCGTTCAGGGGGAATATCTGCCCCCAAAGGCGACCATCGACATAGTAGTGCACACGTCCCGATGCCGCCCACGTGACGGCAAGACGATGCGGCGTGTTACGGTCGAGCGCGGTTTCGCTCCAATAACCCCAATTGGACGAATAGGTATTGGTGATCAAGTCCCCCGGATTGGTGGTAGTGATAAAACTACCGCTATAGGTCGAACTGGTTCCGTAGATGCCCGAGGCGACATTCGAGGCATTCTTCACGAACACGCCACCATCGGTCTGGACCGAGGGCAAGGTGAGATCGGCCACCCAGGTGGCGGCGGCGGGGGCAGTGTAGCGCGTCCAGGTGTAGCCGCCGTCAGTCATTGGCGTCAGGGCGTCGCCCATCGTCGGCACGAGCGTCCCCGTATCAGCATCGGCACTCCAAAGACCCGCGGCGGGAACGGTGGGGATGAACGAACCATCCGAACGCTGCGCGAGCGGACGCGAATGAAGTTCGGCGATTTCATCGGCGGAGAGGATTCGATCATAGATGGCGCAATAGGAGACATCGGAATCGTAGTCTTCGCCGTTTTCGTCACCTAAAAGGGTGAAGAACCCGCCCTTGGTGGTGGGATAGCTGCCGCACTTGTTGGAGGGCACCGTACGCTTGAGGGCGCCGTTGACATAGATGTTGGCGCTCCCACCGTTCTGGTAGGTGGCAACAATGCGGCCGAACTCGCCGAAGACGAGTCCCGAGAAGAACGTGCTATCGCCGCATGTACGAATGTTGACCTTGCCCGAATCCACGCGCAGGAAGAGCGTGGCGTCTCCAGTTCCCATGTTCACGAGGCCGTGCCAGGTCTGGTTCTTCACGCTGTTGTCCGGCACGCGGGCGTCAATGACGATCGTATAGTTGGCACCGGATGGGAGTCCGTGGGGAATCCGGATTCCATTGTTTTGACCGGCCCGAAGGTAGCCGTCGCCAGGAAGAATGCCGTCGGACCCGATAGTGAAACTGGCGGAACCGGTACGCGTCCACCGCGTGGCATCAGAACCAACCGTCGCCTTAAGGTTATGCTCCTCGTCGCCGGCAAAGGTCCATTCGCCCGTAAGCCCGTCCTTCGTATACTGCGGCGCCTTGCCTTCGTAGGCGGAAGCATCGTCGAAGATCTCCACGTAGTCGACGTACATGAGCCCGTCTTCGCCGTCGTTGTCGGCGCAGAGGAGCAGGCACTTCTTGCCGTTGTGGGTGGTCAGTCTTTCCGTGGGATTGTTGAAGAAGTTGAAGTTGTTTGCATTGTTGCCGTACAGGGCTTCAGTGGTTTCATTGAGGAAGACGTCGTGACGGGCGGGGCCCGCCGAGACGGTGACGGTTTGCCACGATCCGATGCCAATACCAGTCTTGTAGTTGTTGTTATTACCGAAGATGTCGCCGCCGATGCCGGTATTGTTGCGTCCAGACCGATTGGGGTTCGTGATGAAGAGGTCGGAATCGCCGCTCGAAAAACCGTTCACGTTGTCGCGGTTGAAGAACGCATGCCATCCCTGGGCGGGAATCCAGCAACGGATCTTGATGGTGAAGGCGTGGTTCTGTCCCTGGAGGACCGCAGGAATCGGCAAGGCGATGTGCGAATAGGTCGGGATGGCGATTGCATAGTTGCCACCGCCCAACGCATTGAACGCCGAAACCGCGTTCGCGTCCGTCGCGTTCGCTTCGCAGACATACATCTGGCCAATCGTGCCGTCGGTCACCAGAGCCGATCCCCGGCCCTTGTTGGCACTATAATAGCAAGGATAGGCGTCCTCGCCAACCGTCGCCTTCAAGACGTTCGTCGATTTCGGATTCTCCGGATCGAAGTTGTTGAAGTCCCAGCGTGCCACGAGCCCCGCCTGGGCCATCACCGCCGCCGAAAACGCCACGATCGCCATCACTGACTTTTTCATGCACAATTCCTCTTGATAAACCAATCCAACTGAATGAAATTAGTTGTATATTACCATATCCGACGTCCCATTGTCAAATATTTGCGGCTGTCGACACAGAGCACCCGAAATCCATATGAACCGGAAGGATGGTCAGTATCGAATCAGATGGGGACTGTCCCCACAGAGGCTCGCCGAGCCTTCTTCGCGCCAGGCACACAGCCTGCGGCGCAAACACGGAGAAAACGGAGACACGAAGCCACGGAGCGAATGGGAGTGCGGCGCTCGCCGCCTTCATTCACGATCCATCTGCTCAACCTCGCACCAGTTATTCCATCTCCATTTGGGGGTGTTCAAGTTTCGGCCCCTACCCCGTTTACGCATC
>JAZUGW010000144.1:0-2850 GCA_045641465.1 Kiritimatiellia bacterium
TAGTCGCATAGCCTTCGTATTTTGAACAAAACAATCTGTCGAGCATTAACGCCCCAGCGGTACCGACATGTCGATTCCGATAGAGCATGACTGTCGCCTGTCGCAAGACAGAATCGTCCGCCACATTTCCATTGACTGTCAGAATTTTTTTTGCGAGTTTAGCAGTTGCGGATCCTCTTTCCTGCAACGTGAAGGATGCCGTATTCGTCATCACAGTCTCGACAAATCTAACGAGGTTCGTATCCAGCGGCGAAAGCGTAACTGCGAGCGAAATCGCGTCCCACCTGTACAAACCATTCGGATTCAGCCCGATCGCCTTCAATGCAGGGACCGCGTTCGTGAAGGACAGCGTCCGGCATTGGGAGAGGGCTGCACAGGCCAGTCTCTTCTCCATTCCGTCCAGCGCGGTCATGTCCGTCTCGCTTAGCCATGCGAGGTAGGCGCCGAACGCCTCCTTCCTGTCCGCCATCGTCCATTCCGCCGTCGCTGCGCCGTGAAAACCCTCCCAGGTGTCGAACCGCCTCGCACTCTCGACAAAAGGCATCTCCATAAGATTGTCGCGCGAAGACCAAATAGCATGCTCCAGCGACGCGCGAACCAGCTGCATCTGATCCTCGGGCGTATGGGTCGCCCGCAACACGACTGGGCAGGTGAAAAGTATCGCCAGAAGAAACTTGGTACACGTCTTCATTTTGTATAGACCTCCGCATTCGTCTTTTTGATGTGGTCCGCGCCAACCCTGGCATTGACCGTAATGAAGGGATTGTCGCCGTAGCCGAACAGACTCTCCACCATCCCGTCGGGGATGTCCCAGTGGGAGAAACCAGAGTCAAAGCCAAACATGAGCATCCGGGGGCCGATTTCCATCCGGCGATCTATGGGCGAATAGAACCCCCGTCCGCTTTCGTGTCCCCAGTCCCGCACGCCATTGCAGAAATAAAACCGATCCACCGGCCGCCCCGCATCGAGGATATAATGCATGCGGAATGGAGGGAATTCGCCGCTTCGGTTCTCTTTCAATGCAGGATAGCTGTCGTTCAGACCTAGCGCGTGCCCCAGTTCGTGTGCGAATCCGAAAGCTGAACATCGTCGGCCTATGACAATCCCCAGTTTCGAGTCATACCCAAGGGCCGTGTCGTTCTTAATCGAACCCGTGAAATAGACTTCGATGCAGTCGTTTGTCACGTAGTCGGGCTTGTTCTGGTAATACTGGAGGAGGCGGAAAGCGTCCGGAGCAATCACCCTCGCGACTCCGCCGATCGTATTGGAAACCGAGACAGACCTACCAACAGCCCAACTTTCCGAAGAAAGGCCGTATTCGATCGGAGCTAGCACTTCGAATCTTATCCCGACCTGCTGGAATATCCAATTGGCCTCGTCAAGGTAGGTCTGTATTTCCTGGTTTTTCCAAGACATATTACGATCATCTTCTGGAGGATCAACGACAAACAGCCTCAAAGGGACCACGCGCTCACGGACGACCGGCAGCTCGAAGGTCGGCTGGATCTCGTCGTCGTTCATCCTCGCCTCGATCTTCACGACGCCGGTTCCCGCCGTGGGCGTGACAACGTTGTAGAATCCATTCGAGTTCGCGAGCTCGCCCGGGCCATCCAGGACCTTCCAGCGGACATCATCCGGCGACAACCCGTCTCCCCCTCCGAACGCATCGACATGCAGCACGGCGTTCGTCCCCCAGACCAGCCGCGAGGGATTGACGGGACGCCCGCCGAGCTTCTCCGTCGTGACCAGCCTGCGGATCGGATCGACGACCTTGAACGGCGCCGACCGGGACATCGTACATCCGTTCGTCAGCGTGAGCGTCGCAAGAAGCACCCCCTTGCCGGTCGAGGGGCACGACATGAGAACCGTTTCGGCGTCCTCCCGGCCAATGCACTCCGCCCCGACTTCCAGGGGGACGACCGACGTGCCGAACATCCGGTTCGTGACGCCGTCGACGACCTGGAAGAGAACGGCCCCCTCTTCCTCCGAGAAAACGTCGTCGGGACTCCATTCGGAGACGGAGAACGAAACGTCTCCCTTCAAACCCGACGCCCCGCGAAGTCTCACCGTGACGGGGCGGATGCGTTCGGGCATGTAGTCCGGAACGTAGGTCTCCCTTTCGTATTCGTTCTCGTTCACGAAGAACACCTTCTGGCAGTCGAGCGAAAAATCGGTGTCGGGCTCCGACTGCGTGCCGACCGTGAACACCTGGTGGTTCGTAACCGAATAGCCGCCCGCGTAGGTCGTCACAAGATCCACATAGTTCGTCGCCCACGCGAGGGCGTTGGTGACGTTCCAACAGACAAGAGTCTCCAGCGAGTGCCTATTCGAAAACGTGATGCCCTCGCCGCCAAGCCACGTGCAGCCGATGTAGGCATCCGCGTGGCAGTTCGTCACGACCGCCGTAACGGTCCGACTGTCATTCGGGAAGAAGTGGGAACCGTCCAGCCCGTCAACCTCGACCTCGGACTTCCGGCAGAGCCATCCGGAAGAGGCCGACTCCTGACAGACCGTCACATCGCCCACACAGAACTCCCGCGGTTCGCACCCGTCAAACCAGGTCGTATCCCACAGCGCGGCACCGGGCACAGAAACCCTCACGAGTTCACCCCCCGAGACCGAAAACGGATACCGCGCACCGCAGTCGATGGGGAAGAGAATTTCCTCGGCACCATCGCACATGAGCTGAACATCTCCAAAGGAAAGGCACACGGGACAGCACCCCTTCTTCGAGGCGAGCCTCAACGCGAGCAGCCGGCGGTTAGGATCGTCGGCATGCTGCCGCGCCCAGACCGCAAAGCCGAGTGCGGCGATTTCCGTTGCATTGCTCGGGAAGGCCAGCATCGCCCA
>JAZUGW010000145.1:0-17088 GCA_045641465.1 Kiritimatiellia bacterium
TCCATCCGTTTCCTTTCTCCTGTCCGCGCATATTATATCAAAATCTTCGATTCTCATGTATTACAATACTTTAGAATCGACACTTAGCCAACCCCACCCTACACGCCTAGATTCTCATGTATTGCAATACTTTAGAATCGACACTTGGCCAACCCCACCCTACACGCCTCGATTCTCATGTATTGCAATACTTTAGAATCGACACCTGGGCTGCCCCCACCCTGCTCGTCTCGATTCTCATGTATTGCAATACTTTAGAATCGGCCCTTGGGCTACCCCCCACCCTGCACGTCTCGATTCTCATGTATTGCAATACTTTAGAATCGATTAAATGCGTTCATCATATTCGGAGTACTGTTCGATCTCACCCAAGGAATTGGCAAGTGCCAGATGATTCAAAAGTACGTTTTTTATGATTGGCCGGCCAATGGGGAGTTTCCTCTTGAACCGACTGGCACTGTCAAAACATAGCTGAAGGGAGGGGCCCATACAATCAACAACGACATGCCGAGACTAATGTGACATCGCCGGTTGGGGATATTCAAGCTGCGAGACATCAAAGCCCCAGCTTGCGGCCTGTTCGACAAGCGCCTTGCGTTTTTCCGGCACGAGGTTCGCCGTTCGCGCCAAGATCCAAAGCGATGAACGATCGTTGCTGGTCACGAGTGCCAGATCGTAGTCGGGCGACAACCAGATGATCCGATAGTCGCCATAGAACGGACGGAAGAACGAAACTCGAAAGGCCCCTTCATTCGTGGGTCCCGCAAAATAACCAACGGCCGTCGAGATCTTTTCCTTGCCCTCGCGAAACCCGCGGTTCGTAATCCGTAGCATATCACCGTCCATTGCATAGGTGGCGGTCACGCGGTCCAGTCCGCGTTCGTACGACTTCGGCAGCCGCGCGATCTCATGCCACGTGCCGAGATAACGCGTCGCGTCAAAATCCGTGACAACCGGAATGTCGTGCGACGAACGCGCCGACACACAACCGGTACAACCATAGGCGATCAGAATCGCGACGGCACCCACAGCAAGCCAGATGGAAACATTGTTCATAACGCACCTCTTTTCCTTCATGTCGTTCGAATGACAGGCGTTCCGACCACCCGGCCGAATCCGCCTTTTCGTACGACGGCGCGTATCATATACTATTTCCCTTTCACTGTCTGTTGGAACAACAACGAAACAGAAAAAACGGCATTTTGGGGAGCTTCAGCTCGAGGTGGCTGTCGCCTTTCAAGGCATCTGCGTACATAATGGGACGAACCCGCCACTCGACAGACACACACTTGTACCCGAAGAGCCCATTTTCATTGCTTCTCCGCTTCCAAAAGAGCCTTTTTTCGCATGAGGGCTTCCGAATCCCGGCGGCCGCCGAAACCGCAGAGCGAACCGTTCGCCGCGATGACACGATGGCACGGGACCTCCGGCGCAAAGGGATTGCGCCGCAGGGCCTGTCCGACCGCCTGCGCGGAACCGCAGCCGAGACGACGCGCAAGTTCGCCGTAGGTGATCGTCTCGCCACGTGGTACGTTGAGAAGCTCCAGGTAGACGCGCAGACGGAAAGCCGAGATCCCCTTCGAGTCGACGACTTCCGCGAGCCGTTCACCCTCGTAGCGGAACTTCATCATGAAGAATTCCGTACGCTCGTCGAGCGCCTTCAGGAAAAGCCTGTCCCCTTCCCAGAGTTTTTTCGTCAGAAGTTCCTTCTTGTCGAGCCAGACGAGTTCGCCCTCGTCGCAGTCGGTGAGACGTCCCGTCCATTTCGTCGCGGTGTAGAGATACATGTACTCAAGTCCCCACACGTCGGAAATGAAGATGATGAGTCCGCGCAGGACGAAGTCGGTCATCGTCAGACCCGTTTCCTCCTTCAGCTCCCGCAGCGCGCATTCATCCGGCGTCTCGCCCGGCTCGAACTTGCCGGCGACGCCGATCCACTTGTCGCCGTTCTCGTCGTGCTCCTTCTTCGTGCGATGGAGAATGAGGTATTTGTCCTCTCGTTCAAGATAGCAAAGCGACGTTTTACGTCCGTTGTCATTTGCGACCTGCATATAAAACGCCTTTCATGACACCGTTCCCTCCCCCTTCATCAACTTCGCAGCACCATGGAAGTTGACAAAACGTCCTCCGCCCTTCAAAGGCCAAGTTTTGTTTCATCAGTTCAAACCCCGTTTTGTTTTCATGAAATTGACCATCTCCACAACCCAATCGCGACACCCTTTTTCGTCTAAACTTTTATGTAACATACATTCTGTTAAAACGAATGTGACAATACAACAAAGAATAGTGATGATGAATCCACAAGGTACCTTGTGTAATCCTGAAATTCGATGACAAATCCAACCATTCAAGCAATACACGAGTACAAAATATCCAGCATGCGCCTGTTCGCTAAATACATTTGAAACAATGATATGCCCTAGAGAAAGCATAAAAGTTAAAATTAATATAAGCAGGAACTCTGCTACCATCATCCTATATGTAACTTTCATTCTGGGATCCAATTCGTGTAGGTTTCATAAATCAGATTTTTTCCACCACATACTTGACCTCTACGGGCTTGACGATAAAGAGCGATTTTTCGACGGTTTTCGAGCTCATTCCAAATTTCAATCTTGGACATTGATAACTTGTATATCCTTTGGCAAAGCATACTTCAGATTTTCCCGGACATTTAAATTTTCTACGGAAACAATGAACTCATCAAAGGTGTGAGAATGGCGCACAAGGGAAATACAAATCTTGAAACAATCATCTTTCGCCATGCACAAGACAAATGGCTGTTTATTTTTGATCAATGATTTTAAGTTCATCAACCGATTCTGTACAAGTTCCATTCTAACCCCTAATGAATCTTTAACTTCATCGGCAATCAAACGAACATGTTTTTGACATTCCCCATCGGTCATTTGCGGAACGATCTTCTGAATGAATTCGATTCGATAGAGTTTACGCGACTTTAGTTCGTGAAAGAGCGATACGGAATAGGTTACCCCCAGCCTGTTCACAGAATTTGTTACAAGAAGACCTTTTTCCTGTCCGTCCTGAACGGTCATTCCAACTCGATCCCCTTGAATCTTGCTGCCAAAGGAATATCCACGGAAACCGCCAAGTCCCGTTGATCCAAACCTCTCGAGACCTTTTGGAGCATAATGTGCAGAACGAATTCGTAAAGAAGTATTGGAATCAGAGGACGTCGGATTTTCGACGCCTAAGACAATGCCAGAAAAAAACAATGCAAAACACATAACGAAATGCATCAGTCGAACATTATAAGACATGAGATCCTCCCGGAGCATCATACGCATCATTTTCTTCTTTCAATTCTTTTGTACCACGTTTCACCACTTCTTCTTTCGCCGGCAAACCGTGCCCTTCCCATCTGCCGACTTAAGTTTCTCAACGAAGTAACGACAAGACTTCACCAAGCGGTTTCGAGTCTAGCAAAAATCAGAACGAAACGTGAGTGGTATTTTTAATTTTCGAAAATTTTCTTTTTACTTCTCCGTCTTGAGCGCCTTCGCCGCTTTGCGGATGAAGCGCGGCAGATTGAACCAAACCGAGTGGTAGCCGAAGCCGCCCTCCTTCATTTCCGTGATTGCGGACTCGACGGGCCAGTCTTGCCGCAAGATGCGGTAAAGTGCGCACATCGTCCCCGTGCGGTCCGCGCCATGCTGACAATGAACGAGTACCGGCACGGCGTTCGTGTCGTCCAGAATCGCGAGGAAGGCCTTGACCTGTTCGACCTTCAGATTGCCCGTGAAGATCTCGATGCGCTTTGCCGTCAGCGGGAGTCCGCCGATTTCGTCCGCATCCGAATGATTGTCGCGCAGGTTGACGACCGTCTTCACACCTAGCGCGACGAGATTCGTCATACCCTCCGCCGTCGGCTGTGCACTCCGGTAGAGCCGCGCATCGACGCGGTGCAGATTCGGGAGTCCCGCCCGCTCGATCTTTTCCGCCCAAGTCGACGGACGCTCCGCCGCACCGACACCAATCGCCGCCGCGACAATCCAAACCGCGACCATTCCTTTCGACAGAACACTCTTTCTTCTACAGACAATCATCGTCCACCTCCGCTCGTCGTCGATCTTTCTTTGAGTACCGTCTGATTTCATGTGAATGATTATAACACAGTCGGAAGATGCAGACAAGTTCGCTTTGACTGGCATTTCCGACCAGATTATGATAAAATAATTGCCATGAAAAATCTTCTCCTCCCTTTTGCCGCGGCATTGTTCGCCGTGACGCCGTGCGCCCTCTCCGCGCGCGAATGGCCCGACGCTGGTAGCGCCTATCAAAACGCGCGCCTCGATTGGGATTTGCTTGAACGCGACATTGCGAACTGGAAGTCGCTGCCGTCGAACAAGCCCGAACAGGCCTATAATGACGAAGCCTGCATCAAGCCGACGGATAAAACGCCCTTCGACGTGCTCCTGCGCCGTACGCGTGCGCTCGCAGCCGACCTCACCAAGAGCGGCGTCGATCTCACCGCCGAATTGAAGGAACTCGAAATCTACGCCGCCAAGGCGAAGAAGTGGCACCACAACTGGAACGAGACGCTCTTCCCGAGCTTCTCCGCCCTGCATGCGCTCAATCGCCGCATCGCGCTGAAGAACCCGCTGTTGAAGAAAATCCGGCGACTGGTCTTCGTCGGACACGAGGCCTTTCCGATGCAGGAGTTCGAGGGCGGCTGGCACATGTGCGACCAGTACTTCGGCTTCCATGGCACCATGCGCGAAACCACGATCGGCGACGGCCTCTACGTGATCGACCAGCCATTCTCGGACCACCCGGTCGCGCGCGACTTGCTCGACGGCCGTACCGTGGAGGCGGGTCCGTGGAAAGGCCAGCAGCTGGGCGAAGGCGCCTACATCTCGCCCGACGTCTCGTGGGACGGCAAGCAGATCGCCTTCTCCTACTCGCGCGCGAAGCCCGAGATCCGCAAGTGGAACGACAACACGGTCTACCACATCTTCACCTGCGACGCCGACGGTTCGAACCTGAAGCAGATCACCAAGGGCATTGTCAACGACCTCTTCCCCTGCTGGCTGCCCAACGGACGCATGGCGTTCATGTCCGAGCGCCGCCAGGGCTTCGGTCGCTGCCACGGCCGCCCCGTGCCCACCTACACGCTCCATACGATGTTCCCCGACGGTGAAGACATCGTGTGCGTCTCGCCCCACGAGACGAACGAGTGGCACCCCACCGTGGACAACGACGGCATGATTCTCTACACGCGCTGGGACTACGTGGACCGCGGCTTCAGCCAGGCGCACCACCTCTGGCGCACGACGCCCGACGGACGCGACCCGCGCGAAGTGAACGGCAACACGCGTGCCCACTTCGGGAACGGCCCGCTGATGGAAGTGACCGGACGCGCGATCCCCAATTCGCGCCTCTACGCCTGTATCGCCGCGCCGCACCACGGCTGCGCCTTCGGTTCGCTGCTCGTCGTGGATCCCGGCGTGCGTGACGACGACAACATGAGCACGATCCGCCGCATCACGCCCGAACAGCCCTTCCCGGAGTCCGAGGCGAACAACCGCGGCAACCGCTCGGGCGCCTACGCGACGCCGTGGCCGCTCAGCGAAAAGTACTACATCTGCCCCTACGACGGCTTCGCCAACGGACATTACAACGTCAACGGCATCCGCCGCTACGCGCTCACGCTCGTCGACGTGTTCGGTAACAAGATCCGCCTCTACACGCATCCGACGATCTCCTGCCTCTGGCCGATGCCGCTGCAGGCGCGTCCGAAGCCGCCCGTGTTGGCACAGGGCACGCTCGTCGGCCGCCCCGCGAATGCGGACGGTACGCGTCCCGAGCCGCTGTTGCACGACATGCTGCCGAAGACGGCGCAGATCGGCCTCATCAACGTCTACAACTCGCGCATTCCCTTCCCGTCGAACACGGTCGTCACGGCGCTGCGCGTGTGGCAGGTGCTGCCTAAATCCACGCCGTTGTCTGCCCAGCCGCGTCTCGGCGCCGAAACCCAGCAGATCGCCCGCCAGCTGCTCGGCACCGTGCCGGTCGAGAAGGACGGCTCGGCCTTCTTCGAAGTGCCTGTGGATGTCGCGGTCTACTTCCAGGCGCTGGACGCCGAGGGTACGACCGTGCAGAACATGCGCAGCGACACGTACGTGCATCCGGGCGAACGCCTGATGTGCAACGGTTGCCACGAAGAGCGCGTCGGCGCGGCGCGTCCCGCCGGCGAGACGCGTCCGCTCGCCATGAGACGCCCGCCGAGCAAGATCAAGCCCGGTCCCGACGGGACGCGGCCCTACAGCTTCGCGCGCCTCGTGCAG
The DNA here is from genome assembly GCA_045641465.1 of Kiritimatiellia bacterium. Taxonomy (GTDB): domain Bacteria; phylum Verrucomicrobiota; class Kiritimatiellia; order RFP12; family UBA1067; genus RUG572. The sequence continues at coordinate 6,309 of JAZUGW010000145.1, forward strand.
CCGGTCCTCGACGCGAAGTGCGTGACCTGCCACGGCGAAAAGCGCGCCCCGAAGGCGCCCGACTTCCGCACGGGCGACTGGCGCAAGGACAGGAACGGCTGGACGACCTCCTATCGTTCGATCCGTCCGTTCGTGCACTTCTTCGCGCGTCCGTATGAGATCACCCACGAAACGCGCGGTCACTACCAGACCTTCTTCGAGCCGGCCTACACGGCCCCGCGCGCCTCGGGCGCCTACGCCTCGCCGCTCTACCACATGCTCAAGAAGGGCCACCACAACGTGAAGCTCACGCCGGACGAGTGGGAGCGCCTCTTGATCTTCATGGGGTCGAACGGACAGTACGTCGGCCACGACTACAAGGTCGAAGACCAGCGCGACGGCAAGATCGTGTGGCCGCCTTACGAGTAAGTTGAATCGACGATTCTTCACATGAGAAACAAGTCCTTTCTTTTTGGCGCCGTTCTCGTTGCCGCATCCGCCGCCCTCGCCGCATCCGCCCGTGAATGGCCGGATGCGGGGGCGGAATTTGCAAACGCCCGCATGGACTGGGAACTCCTTGAACGCGACCTCGCGAATTGGAATTCACTTCCCTCGCGCAATCCCGCGGAAACCGTCCATGCCGAGGCCTGCATCAAGGCGACCGACAAGGATCCGTTTGACGTCATTGTGCGGCGAACGCGCGCGCTCATCGCCGACCTGTCGGCCGCGGGCGTCGACCTCGGTGCCGAATCGAAAGAACTTGACCGCTACATCAGTCAAACAAATGTGACGCATCGCGGCTGGCGTGAAACACGCTTCCCGCTCTTCGCGTCCGTCCATGCGCTCAACCGCCGCGTTGCCCTGAAGAATCCGCTTCTGAAGGGCATTGAACGTCTCGTTTTCGTCGGACACGAAGCCCTTCCGTTCAACGAGTATCACGGCGGTTGGCACATGTGCGACCAGTATTTCGGCTTCCACGCAACGATTCACGGCGCGACGTCCGGCGATGGACTCTACGTTCTCGAACACCCCTTCTCGGACCACCCGGTGGCGCGCGACCTGCTGGACGGCCGCACGATCGAGGAAGGTGCGTGGAAAGGCCAGACGCTCGGTCCCGGCGGCTATCTCGCCCCGGACGTCTCCTGGGACGGCACGCAGATCGCCTTCTCCTACACGCGCGGAGTTCCGCAGATCCGCGAATGGAACGACAACACCGTCTTTCACATTTTCACCTGCGATGCGGATGGCGCCCACCTCCGCCAAATCACATCCGGAAGCGTCAACGACATCGACCCCTGCTGGCTTCCGAACGGACGCCTCGCGTTCATTTCCGAGCGCCGCCGCGGCTATGGTCGCTGCCACGGCCGCCCCGTTCCCACGTACACGCTCTTTTCGATGTTCCCCGACGGTTCGGACATCACCATGCTCTCGCCGCACGAAACGAACGAGTGGCAGCCGAGCGTGGATCATGCCGGCATGATCCTCTACACGCGTTGGGACTATGTGGACCGCGGTGGACGCCAAGCGCACCACCTCTGGACCACGACGCCCGACGGACGCGACCCGCGCGCAGTGAATGGCAATACGCGCGCCCATTTTGAAACGGGTCCCATGATGGAAATGAACGGGCGCGCCGTTCCCGGTTCGCGCCGCTATGTCTGCGTGGCCGCGCCACACCACGGCGGCGACTACGGTTCGCTGCTGCTCGTCGATCCCTCCCGCCGCGACGACGACCACATGAACCAGATTCGCCGGATCACGCCGGAAGACCCCTTCCCCGAATCGGAAACCCAGCCGCGCGGATTCTACTCGGGAAGCTACGCGACCCCCTGGCCGCTCAGCGAAAAGTATTATCTCTGCGTGTACGACGGTTTTGCCAACGGACAGTACGTCCCCTCCCGCGTCCGGCGCTATGCGATTACGCTTGTGGACGTTTTCGGCAACAAGATCCGTCTCTACACGCATCCCACGATTTCCTGCCTCGATCCGATGCCCCTTCAGGCTCGCCCGAAGCCGCCGGTGCTCGCCCAGGGCACGCTCGTCGGCCGCCCCGCGCTCCCGGATGGCACGCGTCCGCAGCCGATCGCGCAGAAGGACCTGCCGAAAACCGCCGAAATCGGCCTCATCGACGTCTACAATTCGCGCATCCCCTTCCCCACCGGCACGGTCGTGACCGCGCTGCGCATCTGGCAGGTGTTGCCGAAATCTTCCCCGATCACCCACAAACCGTACATCGGCGCGGAAGACCTTCAAGTCGCGCGCCAGTGTCTGGGCACCGTGCCCGTGGAAAAGGACGGCTCGGCCTTCTTCGAAGCGCCCGTCAACGTGCCGCTCTTCTTCCAGGCGCTGGATGCGGAAGGCACCACCGTCCAGAACATGCGCACAGATACGTATGTGCACCCGGGCGAGAAACTGATGTGCAACGGGTGCCACGAGGAACGCGTGGGGGCGGCGCGTCCGGCCGGCACGGAGCGTCCGCTCGCGATGCGCCGCGCGCCAAGCAAGATCAAGCCCGCGCCCGAAGGCGCAAAACCGTACAGTTTCGTCCGCCTCGTGCAACCCGTTCTCGATGCGAAATGCGTGAGCTGCCACGGTGAAAAGCGCAGCGCGAAGATGCCCGACCTCCGCGCAGGCGATTGGCGGAAGAACAAGAACCAGTGGTCAACGGCCTACACCTCGCTGCTTCCGCACGTGCATTGGTTCGGCCGTCCCTACGAAGTGACGCACGAAAGAAAAGGCCGGTTCCGTTTCATCACCTTCGTCGAGCCGGCCTATTCGGTGCCGCGCACAACCGGCGCCCACGCCTCGCCCCTCTACGCGATGCTCAAGAAAGGCCACCACGGCGTGAAGCTCACCTCGGAAGAATGGGAACGCCTCCTCGTCTTCATGGCCTCCAACGCCCAATACATCGGCCACGACGAAAAGCCGGAAGACCAAAGAGACGGCAAAATCGTGCAACCGCTCTTCGAGTGATCCGTATCGGATTAACCCTAGGCCGTGTAGGCGGCGATGGGCATGACGGTCAGATTTGCCCTTTCAAATATTTCTGGCGGACATCTTCCGGGGACTTCTCGATCGCGTAGCGAAGCATCGTGCGGGGCATCGTGCGGTAACGTGGCTGGAGAAAATCCTCGAGAACCCGGCGATCGCGCTTGCCGACCTCGCGCAGCATCCACCCGACCACTGGACGTGATCATTCAACTTACTTCGCGTACTCCGTTTCACGGTAGACCGTGAAGATGATGCCGCCTTTCAGAACCATTCGGTAACGATCGCCTTCCTTCACGTACTGCGGCACAGAATAGGAAAATTCGAAGCGCATGTCGCCGACCTTGGCCGTCGCCCCAGAGGGCGGGAGGCCGCCGAACCAGTCGCCGAAACAAAGCACCTCGCCCGCCTCGACCTTGTGCGCAACCTCGCTGGTCCGGAACGATGCGGAGGCCTCCCGCAAGGGCAAGGGATGTCCCGCCTTCGCCTCTATTGAACGAGCCAACTCCTGAACGTCCTTCGCGAGATCCTCCTTCGAGACGTTCCCCTCGTAAGAACGCCGCAAGCGAGCGTGGCGCAAGCGTCCATTTCCCTTCTCGTAGCCGAAATGGCCTTCCGTGAACATCCCCTTCGGCGCTTCCAGCCGCTGCCAGTCGGACAGCCCAACCTCCTCCGTCCGATTCGTCGTTTCGGACTCAAAATCAAGATCAAAGAGTTCCTTCAGCGCCCGACGGCTCCCCGCTGCCGCAGCCCGCCGTTGCGGCGCGTCGAGTTTCTTGGCCTCGTCTGTCTCAAAAGAAATTCGAAGATAGGCCCGCCCGTCATCCAATCGCTTGACCTCTGTCCAAACAGAGCTTCCAACTCCCAGACGCCCCCCCGCGCTGGGGGTGAACATCATGTAAGCCACCCGATAGTCATTCGGCTGTCCACCCTGCGGATAAAAGTGCGGTTTTCCCAAGAAAGCGAGTTCAAGTTCTTCCTTCTGGGACTTAAGGAACTCCGTCGCCCACTTCTCCATCGCTTCGACAGATGCAATGCCGTTGGTGGAAAGGACTGCGGCAAACGAACTGATGCGCCCGAATTCAGTCAGGCGGAAACACGAACAGTCGAAATCCCGCCACTTCACCGCCACCGGCACAACACGCTCATCCCGGTTGAAGCGAGCCGGCCAATTCGTCAGGCAATCGGGAACAACCGCAATCGTCTCCTTGTTCGTGTAGACATCACCGAATTTATAGCCGAGCGGCAAACAGAAAGGTTCCTTTTTTCCACCCTTCTTCGCTCCCTCGAAGAATTTGCCGCGGCGCATGACGCTCTCCGCATTCAAGCCCGAGTCATACACCATAACCCCGATCGACATCCCGCCTTTTCGGTTGACCATGCCATAGGCAGACGCTTGAATGTCATTCGAACTCTCCGCTACGAAAAAGTCTGATGTCGTATGCGCAAAAGGCACACTTTGGCGCTTTGCCAGCTTGTCCAAGTCCACAGTCCTCTGCTCAATCTTCAGTTTGAGGCCGTAATGCGCATTCAGCTCCGCGACAATCTTCTCCAGAATCTTGATGCAATCAGTTCGCGACATGTTCTCAGGACAATCCTTGCGCAAGTTATACTCGTAAAGCTTCTTGCCGGTTTCCGTAAAACACAATTCCGCCCCGTCAAAACCATGATAGGGCTTGGCGAACGCCACCGTCGCTCGGTGGTACCAATTCGTCCACGACGCTTTCGTCAAGTCAGGCGACCTCCCGTCACTGGCAATACTTTGATGGATGATGGACAAACGATTCAACTTGAGTTTAGGATACCGCGCGATCAGCTCGTCGCTGCCGAACTTCAGGTCGAACGGCGAGGCGATCTTCACCTCTTCGCCCGCAAAAACCGTCATCGCCCCAAGCAGGGCCACTGCCGCAAATGCCATCAACTTGATTTTCATTGTTATCGTCCTTTCAAAAAACCGCGGGGACTGTCCCCGGATGATTCATTGTCATCATCACAATCCGACCTCTTTTGCCGATCATACACCTGAACACCCGGACGGAACGGCGCTGGATTGATTCCCCGTGCCAGAAACGATTCATCATATTCAAATACCGTATCCCGCCCGAAATCTGAAAGCGTTCCAACTGGAATCTTTTCCTGGGGCCCGAATTGAAAAGAAACCGAAAGTGTCATTTGGACTCCTTCCGCATGCGTATACGCTGAATGGGCTTTTTCCTTGGTTCCTCCCGCAAGGTCGTCGGCAAATCAGCCAACCGTTGCCGTTCCTTGAGGAAATCAGCAACAACATCCAATCGGTTCAAGGCAAAAAGAATCTTGAAAACGCCGTCAGTCGATCCCAATCCCGTCAACTCCAAACGCGAAATCGTCGCCGCAGGAACACCGCTCCGCCGCGCCAGTTCAGCTTGTGTCCAACGCAAACGCTGACGTTCGGAACGAATCCAACCGCGTAAAACCCCAAGCACATCGTTGGGAGTGATCAATGAAAGTATATCATCAGCCGTCATTGCCCAATATTTTACCACAACCTATTGGAGATATCAAGCCAAAACAGGATTAACCACAAAATATTGTTGTAAGGCCCATTTCTATCTGTTTTCCAGAATCCATTGCTTCATCTCACCCGAAATTCGCCTTGAACAACTTCGAACCAAATTCGTGTTTCCACAACGCTCCGCCAAACTTGAAATCCGCACAAGAAGATTACTTACGGAAGGCACATCGAAATTCATTGCCAAATATTGCTCCATTGGCGTTCCAAACGGAGAATACAAATATTCAACACTCGGCAAATCAACTTCATTCAAATTAGAGGAATTCAAAACAAGGCGATCAAGAGCATTTGTATAGATGGTCTCCCCGGAAAATGAAACCGCGTTCAAAATCGAAAATCGGACAACCTCATTTGTCGAATACGCACCCCAATTCTGGAATATTGTCACATAGCTGTTCGACACGGTCATACAGAGATTCGAAAACGCCGACCATTCGTTGTCTTCAAGTTCATTCAGGAATCCGCCATGACGAATACAGGCAAACCTCATTCCGTCATTCTGCCCATCATTGTTTCCCGGCGGGAACAACTGCCGCGTTTTTACATAAACATCCGAAAACACCGCCGCTGCATCCTGATTGGCAGCCTCCACTTCTAATACCGGAACGGCAAGCAAGAAGATCATGACAAACAAACTCATCGAAACACGTTTTTTCATTTCTTCACCTATTCTCGTTCTGACTCACTTCGGGCTTACGATAAACACATCGGAAACGCCTAGTCGCGAGTCATCGTATGAGAATGGCCAACCCGCTCTGATAACGAACACCCGCCGTCTGTTTCGAGAGGCTTCCTCGAGAACCCGGTGGCAATACGAATCTGATGCTGGAATAGGTCTCAGGCTGTTCGTCCCACACGATAACCCAGTCGCCCGAGCGGAGACGGCGGTCGCCGAGTTTAACCGTTACCACGGCGTTTTCAGCAAAAGAGATCGTACGCCGTCCGTTGGAATAGGACGACGTGGTGGACCATTGATTCGTCCGCGCCGAAAGGTCAATGGCGGAACCATTCTGCATTGTGCATCCGTAGAAGAAATCGTTCGTGCCGCTCACCCCGCATGGCGTAAACGTGCCATAGACGTTCAACTCACCTCGATTGGACGTACTAACATTGATCGTATGACGCGCCGTGTAGTCGTGGACATTCATGTTGTGATCCAAATTGAGAGCACAGTCAAGATCAAAATCGACCGTGCGCGCCTCAACGTCCGCCGCCGGTCGCAGCCAGCCCCCATTCTCAACCTTGATGGTACCATTCGTGAGGAACCCCGGACTTTGGAAAAGAAGATGCTGCTCTCCCCGCGATGTGTACGACACCGTGAGCGTGTGCCCGCCAAGATCGACAGGCCCACCCACGAGCAACGTATATCCAAGGCGCAAGGTCGAGTTGGTCGTGAGCGTCGTCGCGCCAAGCCCGAACATGCTGAGCTGGTTCACATTGCTGCCGAGATTCGCGAATGTGCCACCATCGAGGACAAACGCATAGGAGTTCGCATCGTACTGACCGTTGACATCGAAGGTCGAGCCAGACCGTACCGTCACCGTTGAATTGTTCAATCCCAATTGCTGGTTCTTGAGCGACGCCGTCGCCTTCATCGTACCGGCCTTGATTTCCGTGCCGCCCGTATAGGCTTGGCCCAGCGATGCCGCTTCGAACGTGCCCGAACCTTCTTTCACGACTTTGATGTTGCCGGTAATCAGATGGTGAATGCCGTAAGACGTTCCTTGCGGTATATCGAAGCACAACTCGCCGAGTGCCGTTGCCGTGTTGCCAAATCCGGCGCCATGTTCCGACACATAGCCAAGAGGTCCGACCACAAGCCGATGACCATTCAGGTCAATGAAGGCCCCGCTCGGAAGCTTCTCAACACCAAGACCCCGCCAATCGCAGTCCATCGTGAGCGCAATATCGCCTCCAAAGGTCATGTACCTCCGCGCGAGCGTTGTTCCGATGGGGAAGTTAAAGGACGTCTCCCCCGCCACGATCACACATGTCTTCTCCGTTGGAATGGTCCCCGGAAGGACCGTTCCTTCAAAGTTCTTGCATTCCCAGTTCGCCGAGTCGGCCGGATTCTGACGATCGCCCTCACCCACCCAGGTCGCCGTCACAGGATCGTTGAGTCCCACGAGCAGAATCGACAGTCCATCCGCCGAGAGGACACAGGAATGTTCCGTACTATTTGCCCCGAAGTCAACAATGTCGGCAATATCCACGCCCTCGGGAAGTTTCAACGAGGCAAATGTCAAGAGTACATCCTTCCCCTCCACATGTCCCGTGAGGTCGATCGTGATTTTCGCAGTCCCCTCCAAAGAGAACGGACGATTCGCAAGCGACTGATAGGCGTTCATCGTGAGATGGCTGCCATCGGCAAGAACAACCGAGCCCTCGAACTTCGTAAAATCAAGCCGATAATCGACTGCAGAAACAACCTTGAACGTACCAAAGCCGTAGAGATGCACGGGACCATTCGCAATCGAAGCCGAAATCGCCCCTGTCGCCCCTTCCGAAACGAACACCCCGCCCGAGCCAAGCGCAAGCGCTCCGCCCGAGACGACCGCCGAACCATCGATGAAACCGATGCCGGCCGCTGAAGCCCCCTCGGCAGGCACCTCGCCATCTGCCGAGAACACCCGATAGCTCGACGAGCCCCACGTCACATCGCCGCCATCGGCCCAACCGCAGGTTTTCACCCACTTGCGCAAAAGGTGGTCGCGAATGCTTTTCCGCGTGAGGCCGGTCACCTTGTTCGTAAAGATGAAAAGTTCCGAAAGGGCCCGTCCGCCATTGCGCGTTGAGTCGCCGCGATCGGCCGAAAGAGACTGGACTTCCGCCGCCGTCGTGAGCGTAGCATCGTAAACGTGGAGGCCCGCCGGCGGATTCGATCCCGTCAGGTTCGTTATCAACATGCCATCGGTGCGGAAGTTGCTCTTCTGCAAGTGGTTCTCGCCGTGGCCATGCGCGTATTGGCCGTTCAGTCCACGGTGGAAACGGAACGTACTTCCATCGCCAAGCCAGAAGGCACAGGCATTGGGCACAATATCCATCACCCAGAAGACACTCCAGGCCTGCGTGGTTCGCGGGAATGCGAGGTCGATCAGCGAACCGTTTGGACCCATCAAAAACGCCGGAACGCCATTCGTGTAGTCACGTACACCTGTAGCCGCCGGTCGACCGCAAACCGTTTCCGGCGAAAACAGATCATCACCCGTGCCACTGTTCTTCCAACCCGTGACCGAACTCCCCGAATAGGTGAAGTTCGTCAACGCCGAAGCGCTCACATGCACATACGCACCATCGACATACTCCTTTGAAGGTTTCCATTTCTCTTCCAACGCCTGCTCCAACAACTTCCGATCGCTCTCGCCGAGTTCGTAGTTGTAGGTGATCAGTTCAGAAACCTGCTTGCCGCCGCTTCGTACAGCGGTATTGCGATCGCACCCCAGGCATTGCCACTCGACGTTTTTATGGACGTTGAAGATGAATAGGGAAGCCCCCCCAGGCCCCTCCGGCATGGCGGTAATCGGAGCCGTGATCTTTTCGCCGTTATACCAGATGTCGGCTTGGTCGTCGAGCCAGGCATTCACATTGTTGTAGGCGAAAGACCCGTTATTCCCACGATGCAACCGATAGGTCGTTTTATCGCCCAGCCAAAAGACATTGGGGTTGTTCTCGACATCCGCAACGAGAATGACACAACGCGCCGTCGTCACCCGGGTTGTAAGTTGCATGTCAATGGCGCTCTTCACCGTCCCCGTCATGTAGGCCGGCACGCCGTTGACAACACCTCTTGTACCGAACACCTCGGCGGCCCCGCTCGGATGGAACGGCGTAAAATGATTGTTGTTGCCGGAAAGATCGTCCCACCGCGAAACCAATGTTCCCGTATCGTCGCCGGCGACCTCATAGTGGAAACTGGACGCAACCGACGCATCGAAGTGAACATTCGCCTTCTTGCCGAACATCTCTATGAAGGCGGCCTCCTGCGACGGGGCTCCATACCACTTCGCCTTCAGATACCCCTCAACGCACGAGCGTTGAACATCGGTCAACTGTTCTTCGAAAACGATCAACTCGCACAAACGCTTGCCACCCACGCGAGCCGTCGTACGATCCTGCGTGAGGCAGTTCACCTTGCCGGCATCGGGACGAATCCAGGTGATGAGCTGATAGCCCGTTGGAATCACCGTTGAAGTCGGGTTCGACACAACGCGCCCGTCATTCCAATAGGTGCACCCGTTCACATAACCATTGGCCAATTGGTAACTGCCATTCGAACCACGATGGAACACAAAGGTATTGTCGTTTCCGCTTGAGTTCAGGTTGTTGCACATCAAAAACGCATTTTGAGCTTGATCGAGATCCACAACGAAAAACGCCGTTTTGATCGTCTTCACCATGGGGAACTGCATGTCACACTGCGTCCCCACCGAAAAGAACGTCACCGCCTTCTTGCCAGCAAGCGGTCCCGACGAAATCTCGATCACCTGCGGTTTGACGCCCTTGTAGCTCGTCGCCGCCGGATAATCGGCACCTCGCGGGTCGGTCCATGTCGTAATCGCCGACCCCGCTGGTTCCGTGAGCGTCGAAGCATCCAACCAGAACGCCGCTCGTTTTAAAATCTCATCCGGCAAAGCCGCCTGAACCAATGTCACACACGCACTCGCCACCAACACCGCGACGGCAATTTTCATCTTGTAGAGTAGAGCCCCACGCCTCGACTTCGCCAATACGACTTCCCCCTCATCAAACCGTACGTGCGGATTTCCCGCATACGACTTTCCACTCAGAGCCGCATTCTTCATAGCGTGGCGTTCCTTTCTTTGCTTCTACAAGTTGTTGCCAATTGAGGTAATTACAAAACCCCTCTGACACAGAGTCGGCAACCATGCCACCCGACATGAATTCCATCGCGCACCAAGAGAAGCAATGCATAGACATTATCGCATTTTAACGACTGAAACGCAAGCGTAACATTCCACCCCTACTAAAGTCTACCCATTTCACCATCCTCACTCTTGTTCGAGCCTACGCGTGTTTAGATGATTTCGGTTACGGTTTTGGATTGGTTCCTTGAGACCCCGAGGGGAAAGTCAGGCTCTCTCCCCAGACGAGGGGTTTGACGTGGGGCCATTCGAAACCGGGGCAGCCGAGGCGCCTCTTGTCCTCATACATTTCGCGATACGATTCGCGATGGTCGACCGTATGCATCAACTCGTTTTCATGCGAAGGCAGGAAGACGGCCCGATCCTTCTTGAATCCCGG
>JAZUGW010000146.1:0-34065 GCA_045641465.1 Kiritimatiellia bacterium
GTCTTGTCAATGAATTACGATTGGGCGAGGGCGTTGTAGCCACAACGGTTTTCGGCAAATGCTGCGTATGCCGAAGGCATCTGCGTACTTCATAAGGCCTTGAAAGGCAAAAGGCGACCCACACTTATGCCTGAAGAGCCAGATTTATAAACGGTTCTCCTCGGATCTAGCATTGCGGCGCAGCCGGAGTCTGCGCCCTACCGATTTGGAAAGAAACGGTCTCTCAGTCGGGTTTCAGATATCTTTTCAAGGTGTTGACCGAAACGCCGAGTTTTTCAGCGGCCTTCGTATAATTGCCGTCGTATTTGGTGAACACGTTGTGTGCATGGCGGCGGATGACCTCGTCGAGATTGTCGGGCCAGGCGGACTGGAGTTCGCCCGGCGCATGGAGTTCCCGGCAGAGCATCTTGTGTTCGGCCAATAGGGCCGCAAAATCCGTTTTTTCCAAGGCCAGCGCACGGTCGAGCAGATTGATGAGTTCGCGCACATTGCCCGGATAGTCATAGTCCATCAGCGCATTGAGCTGATGCCGATCGAGACTGCGTCCCGTCATGTCATACCACCAGCTGTAGGCGATGTCGCGGACATCTTCCTTATGTTCCACCAGCGGCGGGACTTCAATCACGAGCGTCGACAGGCGCTGATAGAGGTCCATGCGGAACTTGCCCTCTCGAACCATCGCCCGCAGATTACGATTCGTCGCGACGATCAGCCGTACATCGACCCGCACCTCTTCGCTGCCGCCCACGCGCAGGAAAGTTCCCTCTTCCAACACACGCAGCAGCATGGCCTGCATCTCGAACGACAGTTCCCCGATTTCATCCAGGAAAAGCGTTCCATGATCGGCCCGCTCGAAAAGTCCGCGCGTCTGTTCAGTCGCCCCCGTGAAGCCGCCCTTCTCGTGTCCAAACAGACGATCCTCGACAAGACTCGCCGTCACCGCCGCGCAGTTGAACGCCACAAAGGGCTGTCCGTCACGCCTGCTTTGCATGTGGATCTGCTGGGCGACCGTTTCCTTGCCCGTACCGCTCGCGCCAAGGATCAACACCCGGGCCCGCTCGTACTTCGCCGCCTGCTGAATCAGCTGACGCACATTTTCCATCCGCGCGCTCTTGCCCAGCAGCTCGCGCCGTCCATATTGCACATAGTCGGCAATCGCCTTGGTGAATTTCTGCGGCCACATCGCCTGCGGCACGTCGTCTCTCAAACAGCGGATCACTTCGGTGTAGAGTTCGTCGTCCTTGCTCGTACGATGCAGATAGCCCGCCGCACGCGCCAGCATCTGATATTTGGCGGCCAATGTCTCCTTGTCGGACGTCTCGATTGCGAACGTACGGAAATGGCCGACCTCCATCTTGGACAAGCCCCCCAGCACCTCCGCCACGACATCCACAAGCGTTGTTTCTTCGGGCTTGACCACGACCTCGTCGAATCCTGCCGGATGCGCCGCATCCACCCGCGCCGCCTCGCCGCTAAATTCGTCAGGCATCGGCAGCGTACTGAGCCAACTCGTACGAACGCCGTCCTTCCGCAACGCCGTCAGCCTCTTCACCAGGGCTTCGTGATGGCGCTTGAGCCCCACGCCCAACACCACGACGCGGGCGAAATGCGGCCCTCGCTCCGCCAGCACGCGCGCCAGCGCATCCATCGACACACCGGCAACTTCCACTTCGCGGACCTGGCGGTTCTGAAGTCCCCGCCAGGCGGCCGCCGCAGCTGCGAGATAGTAGGGTTTTGTCCACCCCGTCAGAATCAGCGTCTTGTCCGGTCGCATCAGGCACCCGCCTTCCCGGCAAACGCACGAAGAACGGAAATCATGTAGTCAAGGCGGGTTTCTCCCATGCCGGGATAGAGTCCAATCCAAAGCGAATCGTTCATCACCGTCTCGGTATTCGTCAGTGTGCCCACCACGCGGTAGTCGACACCCTCCACAAGCGAGGCGAAGCACGGATGGCGCAAGATATTGCCCGCAAAGAGATTGCGCGTCTGGATGTTCTTCGACTCAAGATGCTTCGCCAAGTCGTTACGCGTAAAGCCCGCGCCCGGCAGGACCGTCATCAGAAATCCGAACCACGACGGATCGGCCTCGAGCGCGCAGGTCGGCAACCGCAGCGTCGTGAGGCCCTGCAATCCCGCCGAGAGATGCGCGAAGTTCGCCTTGCGCGCGGCCACGAAGGACGGAAACTTCTCCAGCTGCGCGCAACCGATGGCGGCCTGCAGATCCGTCGCCTTCAGATTGTAGCCGAAGTGCGAATAGACATACTTGTGGTCATAGCCGACCGGCAGCTGTCCGAACTGTTTGGTGAAGCGGCAGCCGCAGGTGTTGTCCACGCCCGACGCGCACCAGCAGTCACGGCCCCAGTCGCGAATCGACAATGCGATCTTCTTCAAAAGCGGATTGTTCGTGTAGACGGCACCTCCCTCGCCCATGGTCAGGTGGTGCGGCGGATAGAAACTGGATGTGGCGATGTCGCCCCAGGTACCCGTGAAGCGTCCCGCATAGGTGGACCCCAGCGCATCGCAGTTGTCCTCCACGAGCCAGAGTCCATGCCGGTCGCAGAACGCCTTCACGGCCGCGACATTGAACGGGTTGCCGAGCGTATGCGCGAGCATCACGGCCTTCGTCTTCGGCGAGAGGGCCACCTCCAGCTGTGTGACATCGATGTTCGCCGTCGCGAGCTCCACATCCACGAACACAGGCACCGCGCCATACTGCACGATCGGCGCGACCGTGGTGGGGAATGCAGCCGCAACGGTGATCACTTCATCGCCGCGGCGGATCTGGCGATCGCCGAGAAGCGGAGAGGTAAGCGTCGCGAACGCGAGCAGATTTGCACTGGAACCCGAGTTGACAAGCAGCGCGAAGCGAACGCCGAGACAGGCTGCTAACTTCCTTTCAAAATCCTTGGCCCAATGCCCACAGGTTAGCCAGAATTCAAGCGCGGCGTCAACGAGATTCGTCATCTCCTGCGCGTCAAAGACGCGACCCGCATAGTCGACACGGCTCGTACCCGGCACGAATGGTGCCGTCTGCTTCGGCTCATGTACGAGACGATAGTATTCGGCGACCTTGGAAAGAATTTCCTGTTTCAGTTGTTCTGCTGTCGTATTCATTTGTTTTTATTGCCGCAAAGTTGGGATTGAATCGAACGCAAGTCGCTTTCGCGACACGCTATAAGAGGCCGAAAGACGATGTGGCTTACGACGCCCGCGCCATTGGTAATTCTGTTATGATCAAGTGGCAAACTCTCGGGCGCGGGCTACCCCACAATCGTCTTCCGGCCAGTTTACGTTCCTACAGGGTCGGGAGCGCTCGCACCTTTGAGTATTACGCGTGCAATACCAGAACGACCGAGTCGCGCGTCTCCAAAGTTGACCACCAGCCCGAGAGGAATATCCATCAACTTCATATACGAGAGGCATTGTGCCTTATGCCGCGGCATATCGGCCTTGTCCTCGTCAAGCGCTTTTGTCTCGATGACAAGGCATTTGTCAACAAGAACGTCGATACGAAGCTTCTCCGTGAACTCATAGCCCTTGTAGCGGATCGGCACGCTGACTTCAGTTTCTGTCATATGCCCACGCAGTTCAAGTTCCCGCGCCAGGCACTTCTGGTAGAGCGATTCCGGCAGTCCTACGCCAAAGTGCTTCTGCACTTCCAGCGCAGCCTCGTAGACGTCCGCCGAAACGGCATTTGCTTTTTCATAGAGTGGATGCATAGGTTAGATTATATCATAAATTTCAGATCGGCGCTGACCATTTTCATCTGAGGCTCAATCGGCCTGTTTTCGTCCATTGCAGGCTCGACGACTCAATTATTGAAATCCGCTTTTGGGCCGAAAACAGGCCGAAAGACGATTGTGGCGTAGCCCGCGCACAAATGAATTGCAACTTGATTATAATTGGTTCACCAAAGGCGCGGGCGTCGTAGCCACATCGTCTTTCGGCCTCTTCTTGCGTGTCGCGGAGCGACTTGCGTTCCAAAGGGCAAACGGATTACATGTACTCTACGATTTGGCGGCGGCACCAGGTTGTGGCGTCTTCGCCGGCGGCGACGGCGCGATACCAGGCGGCCGTGGCGGCAATCGTCTCGGCGAATGTCCACCGCGGCTTCCAACCCAGCATGCGTGCCGCCTTCGTCGAATCAAGTTGCAGCAATTGCGCCTCCGGTGGAGCGGAGGGATCGGAATAATCCTCGACCCGCGCGGACGGGAACGCCTTCACGAGTTCCGCCACGAGATCGCCCACCGTCTTCACACATGCGGCGCTCGGTCCGAAATTGAAGGCGTCCGTCGCCGGATCCTGCATCGGACCCTCGACAAGGCGTCCCGCTGCGAGTGCCGCGCCGAGCGTCAAATACCCCGCGAGCGGTTCAAGCACATGCTGCCACGGACGCGTCGAATGGCGGTTCCGCACGACGAGCGGGTGCTGACTCAGAAACGCGCGCATCGCATCCGGCACAAGCCGGTCCGCCGCCCAATCGCCGCCGCCGATCACATTGCCCGCCCGCGCGCTCGCCACGCGAATCGCCGAATCAGGCACCGCAAAGAAACTGCGCCGATAGCTCGCGATCGCGATTTCACACGCGCCCTTCGATGCGCTGTAGGGATCACAGCCGCCCAGCGGATCCGTCTCGACAAAGGCACGTCCGCCATTGTCGTTCTCGTAGACCTTGTCGGTGGTAATGCAGACGACGTTGCAGGCTCGCCCCGCCTGGCGTACGGCCTCGAGCACATTCACCGTGCCCATCACGTTGGTGTCGAACGTCTCGGCGGGAATCCGATACGACTCACGCACGATCGGCTGCGCCGCAAGATGGAAAATGAAATCGGGCCGTACGCGTGCCACACAGGCCGCGACCGCCGTACGATCGCGCACATCGCCGCGCGTATCGGAGGCAAGACGCGTCGCAAGCCCCAGCTGCGTGAACAACGCCGGTGTCGTCGGCGGTTCAAGTGCAAAACCATGCACTTCCGCGCCCAGCAACATCAACCACTCGCACAGCCACGAGCCTTTAAAACCCGTATGCCCCGTCACGAGCACGGATTTCCCTTGATAAGCATCAACACTCATTCCTCTTCATACCTCACAATTTCATCAAAAGCCTCTTCTAGACCATAATGAGGGTGATAACCAACTTCTTCCGTCAATCGAGTCGTATCTGCAACGACACACGACGGCTGCGTGGCACAGTCGTCTTCAAACACAAGCATATCGGAGCATCCCAATTTAGACGCCAATTTCAGCGCGAACTCGCGAATCGTTACAGTTCGCCCTGTACCGATATTAACGACACCTTCGATGGGCGAATCAAGCAAAGCAACAAACGCATTTGCAATGTCCTTTGCATAAATATAATCTTTACGCAAAGGCCCCGATTTTATCACAAGCTTCTCCCCATTCCGGGCATGATCAAGAATCAATCCCGTCAATCGCGTGCGAGCCTCACCTCGTCCGTAGGCATAAAAAATCCGACCAAAACCAAAGGAGACTCCACCCGACTTAAAGATTTGTTCGGCCGACAGACGCAACGCATTCTTACACTTC
The DNA here is from genome assembly GCA_045641465.1 of Kiritimatiellia bacterium. Classification (GTDB taxonomy): domain Bacteria; phylum Verrucomicrobiota; class Kiritimatiellia; order RFP12; family UBA1067; genus RUG572. The sequence goes on from JAZUGW010000146.1 coordinate 5,548, forward strand.
GTGTAGACATTCCGTTCACTTTCCAACGGATCACATTCACGGAGTGGTGTTCCTTTTAGTCGGTACTCAAAACATGAACCTGCATATACGGCACGTAGTCCGCCAACAGTCACAAAGGATCGAGCCAGCAATTCTCCAGCGGAGAGGAACCGGTAGTTAACATCGTTCGTCAGATAATCGCCCGTTGTGGCCCACGCCAGATTGAGTAAATGCGTCGGCTTCGTACTGGCGACCGTCTCACGCACAAACCCATCATCAAAAAGCGATCCCCTCAACCAATGAACACCATTCAAAGGGGGCTGTTCTTTGGTTGTAATGGCAAAGACTTCAAATCCTGCCGCCAGAAGTGGTCCTACCGATTCCTTACCAATCAGACCCGTGGCTCCCGTTACCAAAACCCTTTTCATACACATACTCTCCCTCAAAGCAGAGGATAATTTGCATCTCGCTCATTGATGAGACGCTGGGGGCAGTCTGGCCAGGAGATTCCGAATTTCGGATCATTCCATCGAACACCGGCATAATACTGGGGTTGAAAAAATTCCCCTAATTGATAATAGACCGTCGTGTTGTCCTCAAGGGTCTGGTATCCATGTGCCACCCCCGCTGGAATGTAGACCATCTTACCATTATCACCTGACAATTCAAGGGCTATCCACTTCAAATAGGTTGGACTCGTCGGACGGATGTCCACCATAACATCATATACCCGTCCTGTCCAGCACGACACCACCTTAATTTCTGGATAGGGTTCTTTTTGGTAATGCATTCCACGCAAAGTACCGGCATGTATATTACGAGACACATTACATTGTTTGATTTCGAAATCTATTCCCCACGCTGCCAATTCATGATGGCAGAACTGACGTGCGAAGGATCCACGATCATCACGGGCCTCCTGGAGTTCAAGACAGAAAGCCCCCTCAATTTGCAATGGAGAAATCCTCATGCCCAAACCTTCCAGGGTGCGCGGCCCTCATCCCACAACCGATTCAACAGATTTTTATCACGGAGCATATCCATTGGTTGCCAAAACCCATGATGGCGATAGGCATTCAACTGCTTCGCAGCAACTAGTCCCCGAAGAGGTTCTCGTTCCCAGATGATATCGTTCCCCTCACCAATATAATCCAATGCGCCCGGCTCGCAAACAAAGAACCCACCATTTATCCAACCGCCATCTCCTTGCGGTTTCTCTTCAAATTCACGCACTAATCCTGTTTCATCCATCTCCAACGCGCCCCAGCGCCCACTAGGTTGTACAGCTGTCACCGTAACAAGTTTTCCCATACTCCGATGGCAACGTACTGTTTCAGCGATATCAACATCTGACACCCCATCGCCATACGTCAACAAAAATGTTTCATTGCCAATGAATGGCTTCGCCTTGAGAATCCGACTACCTGTCATTGTGTCAATGCCCGTATCCAACATCGTAACTTTCCATTGTTCATAATTTTTACGATGGATACACATCTCATTCGTTGCCAAATCAACCGTAAAATCGGAATGCTCAAAGTGATAATTCACGAACCACCGTTTAATCATTTCCCCCTTGTATCCACACAATACTACAAAATCATCAAACCCATAGTGGGCATACATCTTCATGATGTGCCACAAAATCGGGTATCCACCGATTTCCACCATCGGCTTAGGTTTCAAACTTGTTTCTTCGCCCAAACGCGTTCCATACCCGCCTGCAAGAATCAACACTTTCATTTTTCACCTTCTTAACAGTGTCTGCTTAAGCGACTAAAACAGGACATCCTCGACAGCCGCACAAACTGCATGATAGATTGGCAGATGAAGTTCTTGTATCTTGTGTGTCTCCTCTTCTGGCACACATATTGCAAGGTCCGCCAACGACACCAAGCGTCCGCCCGTCATCCCTGTCAGTACCACGATTTTAAGACCTTTCGCGCGTGCCACCAAGGCGGCCTCTAGACAATTCTCACTATTCCCACTCGTCGAGAGCTCAAGTAAAATGTCACCCTTTCGGCCAAGGGCGTACACCTGCTGGGCGAAAGCCGTCTCCCAAGCAACATCATTTGCAAACGCAGAAAGAATCCCTCCCATTGACACCAACGAAATCGCAGGGACAGCACCCTCCAATTTTTGAGCAATTTCAACCGGAAGTCGCGATGCCACCTCTTCATCAATCGGACGGGGCTTCTTAAACCGCTTCATCAACTCCGCACAAATGTGTTCAGCATCTGCCGCACTTCCACCGTTACCGCAAACAAGGACCTTGCCTCCGGCACGATAACAATCGCAGAACACCTTGACTGTATTGAGGATTTCTCGTCCACAAACAGCCAATTGCGGATATCGCGTAATCAGGTCATTAATTTCATTCATAGCGTATCTCGTTCGACCAATGAAACAAGTTTTATTTTACCATAAAATTAGCTTCTCTGCCATTGCAACTTTGACATGATCGTACCCTGCATGACACATACACAATCAGCATTGAACATCAATTGCGCTTTTTGAACTAATCTGTTATAATTTAATCAATTTTTTGGAGCAATGTGGAATGAGCAAAATCAAAGTATTCATCCTATACCATCAGCAGTCGACGATCTTTCGTTCGGACTGTTATGAACCGATGCAGACAGGATGTGCCATCGCCGCATCAGATTTAGGATTGCTGAGAGACGATACCGGTGACAACATTTCTCAAAAGAACCGCAATTATGCCGAGCTGACGGGCAACTATTGGGTTTGGAAGAATTTTCTGCCTGCCCATCCAGAAATTGAATACGTGGGGTTCTGCCACTACCGCCGTTTCCTTGATTTCACTCGTCCTCCGCAAACAAATGGCTGGCCCTTTGCCGACAGAGACGGTTACAAATCATTTGCCGTGGGCTTCGCTCAACGCTACAAGTCAGATCATATCCTCACATATATCGAGGGTTATGATCTCATTCTCCCGACCCCGAGCTTTTCGGATGTTCCAACAGAACAAGTCTACTGTACCCATCATCCTGAGCGCGAGTTTCATCTCCTCGCAAAAATCATTTCACGTGACTATCCAGATTATCGCGAAGCCCTGAATGAATTTCTCTTGGATTATCAGAACTATATTTGTCTCAACTACGTTATGCGGCGAGATCTCTTCGATTCGTTCATGACCTGGATATTCGATGTACTTGGCAAACTAGAAAAGTCCTCTGACTGGTCGCACTATCATGCTTACATGGATGAGAAAGTGGCGGCCTATCTGGCCGAGATTTTCTTTAACGTCTGGTTGCGAAAAATAAGACATGACCGTGACATCAAGATTCTCGAACGGCAAAGCATTCTCCTGTGTGCAGACAACACCGTTCATTGGTATGATCGAATTGTTTTCTATGCCAAACTTTTGGCAACCGCCAGCAAGGCTCTCTTCGATGGTTCGTTTTTGACACGTGTCAAACGCCATGTGGCACAGTTTCGTCATGCCCACCACCTTTAATCTAGTCTTTATTCATGAAATTCCTCTACCAATTCCGTCCGGCAATTCTACACATCGCCCAATGGTGTAATCGGAATACGCGTTTCCTTGATGGGCTCAAAAAACGATTCCATCTGCAAGACTTCGCTGCACGTGCTTTGACCCCCCTGCCGAGTGATGATGAAGTTGCCGACATCCGCCGTTCGCTTCAAACCACCATTATCGCCGAGAGAGCCCAAAACCTGATCGAGTCAGGTTTGACACCCGATTTCTACATCCTCATGACCGAAGGCATCGGAGATATTGTTGCCGTGGAACCCGTGGCACCCTATCTCAAGCGCCATTGGCCGTCGTGTAAAATCCATTGGGTGATCCGTAATTGCTATCGTGTACTCATCGAAGGCAACCCTTCAATTGACGAGATCATCACATTCCCCACGTTGGCCGAAGGTTACGAGTTCTGTCGCCACCTGGAGCAAGAACGACGTGAAGCTATTCTCGTCAATTGTCATATGGATGGTGCGAGTTGTACTCAGACCCTGAAAATCATTCGCAACCCCAACAACCCTCGTATAAATTTCGCCTCGTTCCTCGCACTTGGATCTCTTCAAGAAACATTCTGCCTGGCTGCCGGACTCCCTGCGCTAGATGAAATACCCCACTTTTATTTTGGGTCGCAACGCCAACTTCCTGCGGAACTCTCTCAGCCCTATATTGTCATTCATTGCCGATCCAACAGCGTACTCAAGGACTGGCCGAAGGACAAATGGGAGCGTTTGGTTGAAAAGATAACAGCTCTGGGAGTACGAATAGTCGAAATTGGCATGCCCCATACAATCAACTTCAGGTCGTCTCTCTATTATGACTTCTCAGGACGTAGGGATCTCCGTGATGTTGCCTGGGTCATCAAGAACGCTCTTCTTTTCATCGGTGTCGACAGCGGGTTCTCCCATATCGCAAATGCCTTGCAAAAAACATCCATTGTCATGGTTGGTCGTTACTCTCACTTTGAAACCTACAACCCTTTTGGAGGTGCTTTCTCACGGAGCCCCGACTTCAAAATTCTACGTCCACCCCTGGGCGAGTTCGTACATACCATCTCCTACGAAACGGTCGCTCGAGCCTTTGACGAGCAATATAAAAGAGTCTGTCATCTGACCTTACAAGAGGTTGCATCATGAAAGTCTTGGATTTCTCTTCTGTCAACATTCTGCTCCTAGGTGATATCATGCTCGATCGTTTTGAATACGGTCGCGTCAATCGTATATCACCTGAGGCACCCGTTCCTGTTTTCTCTCCGACTCAAACACGGGAAATACTTGGAGGCGTTGGAAATGTTGCAGCCAACTTGTCCGACCTGGGTTGTCATGTCAACCTGATCACATGCCTTGGAACAGACAAATCGGGACAAGTAGTCCGAGAACTTCTCAAGCATTCGGGAACGCATGCGCAATTCATCACTCCTTCCACATACCCCACAACCGTTAAAACGCGGCTTATCGCGGGTAACAATCACCTTCTGCGAATCGACCAGGAAAAAATCGTCCCGCTCGCTACACCTGATATAACACAAGTATTCAGATTTTATACCGCGCATTTGACTCAAGCGAATGTCGTCATCCTCTCTGATTATGGCAAAGGTTTTCTAACCAAACAACTTTGCTCGAAGATCATCAACGAAGCAAAAAAATCCAAGACACCAATCATCGTCGACCCCAAAGGAAGCAATTATGCAAAATATGCTGGGGCGACTCTAATTAAGCCCAATCTCAAAGAATTTTCTGAAGTCACTGGACGTCATTTTGATCCTCACGACGACAACTTTCAAAAACAAGTCGTCGATGCAGCAAAAGACCTAATTGCCCAATACGACTTTGGAGGTTTGCTGATTACCCTGAGCGAACATGGAATGCTCTATGTTCCTGCCAAGAAAACGGAGGCAGTTGTTCGCCTTCCAACAGAAGCCCGTGAAGTATTTGATGTCTCTGGCGCAGGAGACACTTCATTAGCCGCCCTCGGTGCTGCCATCGGTATTGGTCTATCAATCGCGGAGGCCATGAAAATTGCCAATGTCGCTTCGGGTATCGTCGTTTCAAAACTTGGAACAGCAACGGTTTCCTTCAAGGAGTTGAGCAGAGCCCTTTCAACTGAAATATTCGATGAAGCGGAGGCCAAAATTGTCTCCAGATCAGACATTCACTCACTCTGTACACTTCTCAAACAGCAAGGCAAACGAATCGGTTTCACCAACGGCTGTTTTGACTGCTGCCATTTGGGACACCTCTCTTCTTTGCGTGACGCCAAGAAATTCTGTGATGTTCTTGTCGTCGGACTCAACACGGATGCCTGGATCCGCGCACACAAAGGTCCCAACCGTCCCATTCAAGACGAACAAACCCGTGCCTATCTCCTGGCCTCTCTTACCCAGGTTGACTATGTCGTCCTTTTCGACGATGAAACGGCACTACCTCTCGTTCGTAAGATCCGCCCGGACATCATCGCGAAGGAAGGCTATACAATGGATCATTGGCCCGAAGGTCGTTTTGTTCAAAAATATGGTGGGAAAGCGGTTGTCCTAAAACGTGTAGAGGGCTATTCAACAACCAATCTCGTCAAAAATTTGATGGGGGCATCATGACCCGTGCACTCTTCCTTGATCGTGATGGAACCGTCAACATCGATTACGGGTATGTCTTTCAAATTGAAAGATTCACATTCATACCTGGTATTTTCCAGTTCTGCCGCCGGGCTCAAGAATGCGGTTACATCATTATCATAATTACAAATCAATCTGGCATAGCCCGCGGATATTATACCGAAGAAGACTACCATCGTCTAACGGAACACATGATGACCTGTTTTGCCCATGAGGGCGTTCACATTACTGACATTTTTCATTGTCCATCATTGGACGGACCAGATCGCAAGCCCGCACCCGGCCTTTTTCTAAAGGCCAAAGCAAAATACGACATTGACATGATGCATTCCATTAATCTTGGCGACAAAATGCGAGATTTAGAAGCTGGCCAAAATGCCGGCGTGGGGACCAACTTACAATTTACAGGAGACTACCACGCCCTCCTCAACACCTTTGACAATATTCGATAAGTTTTACTCTCATTTACACTTTATATCTAATCGTGCGAGCTTGAATTTGAATCTCTGCTTCGTTGAGCGGACTCCCATTCGACAAACACTTCAAGACCGCAGAAATCAGGTAACGTACGCTTTCCTTCGGTCGTGAACGAATAAAGTCCGATATTGTTAAGTCGCTATCCGCCATTTTTAGGTAATCGAATTCTATCGGTAACGATTGCTTCCCTCCATCCGTAACAATGTCCCCTACTATTCCCAGGGCGGGCCCCACGCTCACAGACTTTTTCGTCCAACCGAACATATTGATTGGCATCGTACAATCGTACCAGTACACACACTTCACTTTAAACCAGTTACTAACATACATGCCAATCCAAACGAATGCTCTACCGAAGGGGACAAACATCTTCACCTCGACCTCACATATGTTTTGCAACCATTTTACTGACGACGCAGAATGAGTTGTCCTATACAACAGAGAAATTTGACCACCGCAAAAACACCCATTGTCCACAAGATGAAACGCAATCGACAAGCATTCCATCCAGCGATGCTTTCAACCCATGTATCAGGCAAAACACCGCGCAAATAACCATAACCTGTAGCCAGGAAAAGGAAAAAAACATAGAAAAGATTAACTGGCATAAACCATTTCAACCAGACAAAACGATTCGCGGCCGTTTCCCCCGATGTAAAGCATAGAACAGCTATGTTAAGAGCAAGGATAACCGTAAGCGCTACCAATTCGGGAACATATTGGGCATAATTTTCACCTCCTGGCAGGAAACCAAAAGCCCAACGTCCTACTACGGAAAATCCTGCCGCACACAAGAGACCAAAAGCCACGGCCCCAAGCATTGCCTTCATTATCAGGCGATTTCCAGACATTCCAATTTCAGACTCCTCTGAAACATAAGGGAAAACAATCGTCGACAAGGTAAGGCCCAGGTAGGAACCAATTTCCGCAAAACGTGAAATCATATAATAGGCCGCCGAATCGATCTCCGGCAGGCGTTGACGAATAATAAGTGGTTCTATAAATCCAACGAGAGAGACCACTGAAAGCGAAAGTGATATCTTCGCCATATAAGACAAAAAGGAAACACAAACTTCTTTTGTCCAAAAGGGTTCTGGTTTAACCGCAGTAGAAAGCTCCTTGCGAAGTGAAAAAAGACTTGCTAAAATCTGAAAAGTCGGTGCAGACGCCTGTCCAACAAAGTATCCCGTAAGAGCTCGGAACGGCATTGCGCACAACATTGTCACTAAGCGAATCGGAGCACAAAACAACGAAATCCAAGTTACGGTTTTAAACCGTTTCATCGCCTGAAGCGAATTTTGGTAGATAGGGGCGACCGTTCCCACAAGTGCAGAAGCGATAATGACAACCCCCAACAATCCCGATGCGACACGAACACGTTCAAGGACATGCGGCAGAATCAAAGGCACCACAATAATCAAAACAACGAGCGACAAACCTGCCACGAGAAACACCCCACGTAACATCGTCTTCAACCTACCCCATTCGCCATGTATGGACAACACATTGACCTGCTTCGACAAAGCCGTCGAAAATACACTAACTGGGAACGCGAGAAAAGTCGCAAAACCCGCCAACGGCAATACTGCACCCAATTCATTCAAGCCCACATACTTCGGAACCAACCAAAGTCCAATAAACGCATTGATAAAATCACCGCACCGTGCCGCAACAAACTGCAACACCGTGTACCACCACATATCACCTAATCGCCGGTGAATAGATTCAATAATTTTCATATGTACGCACAGGGAAAGGCTCTTCATCTAAAACCAAAAGTTAGATCATTCGATTGGTACGAGGTGAGAAACGGCGTTCCATCAAGTCTTCAACCGTACAGCCCAATGTGGACGCAAGAATGACGACCGTTGAGGCTTCAGCACTATTGATGTCACGTCGGCGTTGCTCGTAATCTTGAATCAGGCGAATGGACACGCCTGCGAGTTCTGCCAATTCACGTTGCGTCAAGTGGCAGGACTCACGTTGACGCTTGAGCGCCGACTCCGGAAATTTTTCGGTCCGACGCGTCTCCATCCACTTCAAGAAACGCGAGATGTCCATTTCATGGAAGGCTGGATAAAGATCGACAATCTGGTCAAACGGCGCAAACGTTCCAATCTCGCGGAAAGAAAAACCCGTCCGCCACTGATAGTCTGCGAGGACCCATCCTGCCCAGTACATGGGTCCGAGCGAATCAGGGAAAGTCGGCGGTTTCCGTTCATACGGCGTTCCTGTCGCATCAAGGACCGCCCAGGCGAGTTCCGTACCGCTCATACCGACCGTCGCACGCGGATCACCATGTTCAATTCGTTGCGCGTAACCCGACGCGATGAAAAGGTCGTACATCCGCTGCGGTTCAAGACCGAGTTCGCAGATTGCGAAATCGAACATCCGCGCCAAATTCTCCTGGACATCAGGGAAAGCATCTTCACGATAACTCGGGATCGCCATGGCGAAGTCCTTTTCTCAAGATTTTATAGAATCCCAGCCCGTAATCGTTCGCAGGATTTCCTGCGCCGAAAACAGGCATCTCTATCACCTTTTCCGATCCATGATACAATACGACGTTCATACCGTTTTCCTAGCAAGCACCCAGTATTATACACCTATCGCCGTATACGCGTCAAATGAAAAACGTAATCGGCCGGTCAACGGACGTGGTATGAACGCAAGTTGCTCCGCGACACGCAAATTCGAATGTTAGAGTGTTCGAATGTTAGAATGTTAGAATGATCGAATGCTGGAGTGGTCGAATGGTCGAATGTTGGAGTGGTCGAATGAAAGATGGTACGGCGCGCAATCCGTGACAATCCGTGCCATCCGTGGACAAGATCGGCTCGGTACGCTTACGACGACTCTGCTGCTCCCGAGAACTGCTGTACGAGCGCGTCCACATTCGCCTCGGTCACAGGCTGCTCGAGCGCGCTACGCGCAGCCACTGCCTTCTCAAGCGTCATCTTCGACCAGTCGATTGTCGCCAATTTCACACGTACAGGTTCAGGGAAACGCCAACGAATGAGCTTGGCCGGAACACCGCCTACAATCGCGTAGGGAGGAACATCCTTCGTGACCACCGCACCGGCTGCGATCACCGCGCCCTGGCCGATTGTTACACCCGAGAGGATCTTCGCGCCCAGGCCGATCCACACATCGTCCTTGACGACAATCGGTCCCTTCGATACCGCCTCGACCTCACCCGCCCCATACGCAAGAAACGGGTAGGTGGAGACACCGTCAAGGCGATGCTCGCCCCCTGCAAGAAACGTCACGTGCGGACCGATGGACACGTAGTTGCCGATTTCGATTCGCTCTCCTTCCGTTCCAAAGAAGAACGCCTCAATGCCTCCATACGTTCCCTTCCCCACGGAAACTTTCGAATGGTCAAACACATTGACAGGCGATGTGCGATTATGCCGGTTCGCCCGTTTCCACGCGAACCAGTTCCAATAATGCGGGCCAATCCGCAGGATCTCGCTGAAAAAGCCAAAAACACTCACAAGAACCTCCCGTTTTCAATCAAACCCATATTCGGCGGCACATCTTCTGGCAAGGCCCGAATCCAGTTTTCATTGTAGTAGCCCCAGGTGTCATAGACCTGGGCCTTGATGCCAAAAATCAACTGTGTCGATCCACCTGTATGGATCGCGACACGCCCCATCCGTTTGACATGAATCGACAACGGCACACCATAGACACCACAGCCGACGAGCGCCACATCGAAATCGAGTTTTGAGATGTCGTTGATCATAAAATCCAAGGCATCTTTCCAGCACGCAAACTGCGTGTTCTTTCCGCCGATCGAATTGACGGGGCAATAGGTCAACAACTCGAAATCCGGCATCGTGCCCTGACCTTTGTGCAGTTCAACCTTGCGGGCCTTCTCATATTGGAAACGAATACTCTTCTCGTAGGGATGAACGACGAGCACACGTTTCCCCTTCAGCGCATCGAACCACGAGTACCCTTCACGCAGCGGGAAAAGAGATTCCCAGGCAATCGGTGTTGCCTGTGGACAATACCGATCATGAATACGCGTCTCACCGTCTGCGCAACTCGCGAAGCAATCCATTTCGGGCAAATACCCTTCATAAATCCGACAAAATTCTTCAATACTCTCGATATCAGAAGGGAACACACCCGCGCATACACAAATGCCAGCGCGTATGGAATTGTCCCACCAGAAGGGACGGCGCTTGCCCACCAGTAACTTGCACCATTTAACGAAGCGCGATTCGGGATCGTGGATGTCGATGTAACGCAGCATCGTCTCATTATCGCCCGTGCCGACCTTCCCCGCCATAAATGGTTTCCCGGAGAGAATGCCTTTGCGAATCACATCGACCGAATCTCGGTACGAGAGGACATTCGGCATCATTGAACAGGCCCCCCTTCCCTTCTTATTGCCGAAGAGATTCCGCTGCAGAACGATAATACCACGCGTCACAACAGCCTGCCAATCCAGTGGCATCTCGGCGTTGGTATGGTTCAGTCCTTGAAACCGCTTTAGAAACAAAGTACTCACTTACACCTCCGAGTTACAAGTTAAACTTGCACGATCCTGCATCCTCACCATATTCTCGCGTGGTTAGTTTTCTGCTTATCAGAAATTCTGCGCATAAATCATTCCTTTACGAAAATACGGAGGTTCAACTCGGTGCAAGGGAGGAAGCATATACCCTTCGGAAAAACGAACTTTGAATCCGATCCTCTTGAGATATTCCGAAATCTCATCGGCATCTCGCTGACGATGGTAGACGCAACAACTGATTTTCACACGATGCGATTTCAAGAAACTCTCGCTCGCCATCAACACAGTTTTCTCCCATCCTTCGATGTCCATCTTGATAAAACAAACCTCATCGTGGTTCAGATCCTGAACGGCATCCTCCAATCGAATCGAATCGCCCTGCGTTTCCCCTGACACCAATTTATTCACAATCACAGTCTTTTTCGCAAACGGCGCAAATGTCAACTTCAAAGGACGATTCCAGCGCTGCAACATTTCAAACAAATAGATGCGACCAGCCCTCTCGGCAACATTCAAGGCAAAAAGCCCTTCTGCGCTCCCAACGTCTATAACAACATCCCCCTCACCGACAAAGTGAGTTTCATCCTCATAACTGTGCGGCGACTTGACCCGGCCTTTCCCCAAAATATCTTCCCCCTCCATCAAAGAACGATAACAGTTTTCGCAATCCTGTTTCGACATAGTTTTGGGGAAATACAACTTCCGACCTCTGTGTTCAACATAATGCAGTTGATCCACTACGTCATCACAGACCGTAATCGTTGTGGGCGGACCTTTCATTGGATAGGGAACAACGTCAATCGTCCCTTGGGGCAGACTTTTGAGATAGGCCATCTCTTCTGGATAACGGGCGGAATAATCAGATTCTTCTGCGAAAATAGCCCGACTGATCCGCTCAAATTTTTGCAGCGAAGTTCCTTGGTTAATGACATCGAAGATCCGACGAATCGTCATGCCAGGATCTTGGATAAAATCAATAACAAAATGCTTCCAATCTAGTTTAAAGATGTTGATCATATTCTATTTCAATCTGCTCGCGTTCATTGAATGCAATCTTTAACCATTCCCCCCACACTCAACCAATTCTGGAACTGGACAACTCGATTGGTCCAATCCCAATGATTTCGCATTTCAACCAACTGGGTCTCGTTTGGCCTCGCTTCTTGGAGCGAGACCAGATCCGAGAGAAGACGAACGACCGCTTCCGCAAAAGCCGCCTGATCGCCAAACGGCACCTTGACACATCCCGTCGTATAGACCTCGCGAAGAGCCGGCAAATCATACATCACCACCGGGAGTCCGCTACAGAGGGCTTCGGCCGCCACCATGCCGTTATTGTCGAACACCGTGGGATGTACCATCACGCGGGCACTGCGATAGATCTCGTACTTGGCTTCATGATTGACATACCCGAGCCAGTCAATCGAATCGGCGACACCGAGACGCGCCGCCTTCGCCTTCAACATCTGTTCGTACGCGGGCGCACCATTGCCAATCACCGTCAAACGCGCCGCCGGACAAGCCTCCTTCACTTTCGCCCAGATGTCGAGGAAACCGTCAATCCCCTTCTGCGGATGCAAGCGACTGCAGAAGACCACATCGCGCGTTTGGGGCACCTCCGCCGTCGGAATCTGATCGACGTTCACACCCCCGTAGAACGGGAAGACGCGTTTCTGAAAGGCCGCCGGAAAATGGCCGCGGTCGCTGTCGTTCGTAATCACAAAGGCTGCCGCGCGCTGCCGTGCAAGACGAAAGAGAATATTTGAATAGAGCCACACGAGCAGATACTTGAACGCCGGGAACTTGTAACCACGAATCAGATTCTCGAAAATGAACGGCACGAAAAGGAACTGGACGGCAATCCAACGGAATTTGAAAACCGGCTGCAGGCGACGGCAAGGCAACGTATCAATATGGAAATCGCTGCAGGAATAGACAATGTCCTGCGGTCCCACCGCCAACTCCGTCAGCAGATGCCGCAGGATGCCCGTATAATGGCGCGCACTCGCCACGGGGCGGCGTAGATCGCCCCCCTCGAACGCCGGCACTTCATGAACCACAAGTCCAGGCGGCGCGCCAATCGCCTCGGCAATCGTGCGCGTCTTCGTCGAAGGCACGATGAAATGGACCTTGCCCGCGCCTTTGAGATGACGCGCGATCTCAAGGGCGATTTTCGAATTGCCCCCCATGGTACCAGGCTCGCTCAATGCAAAGCCAACGATGATGAATCGCTTTTCCATCTGCATCTTACATCTTGAGGATAGCATCGGCGAATGCCTGCAGGTCAGGATAGCATCCGGCCGCATAGGAATCGAGCGCGGTCGGCTGTCCGTTCACGATGAACACCTTTCCGCCCGCCTGCAGCGTGAGGCGCGGCAGACCCGCGGCCGGAAAGACCGTCAACGACGTTCCCAAAACGAGCAGCGCTTTTGCGCGAATGGCGAGTTCCTGGGATTTCGTGAACGCCTCCTCGGGCAGCATCTCGCCGAAAAACGTAATGTCCGGCTTGTAGACGCCGCCACAGGCACAGCGCGGCACGGACGTGCGGTCCAGCTTCGCGGGCTTTCCCGCCAGCATCCCGCAGATTTCATCGAACGACTTGACATCGCCGCAATCACGGCACCGATGCACGAGGCCCGATCCATGCACTTCATAGACCGGCTTCGAACCCGCCTTCTGATGCAGCATGTCGATGTTCTGCGTGATGATTCCCTCGAGTTTCCCTAGGTCCTGCAGATGCTTCAGCGCCCGATGGACAGGTCCCGGCTGGAAATCCTTGAGTCCGTAGACAAGCTCGCGCGCACCATTGTAGTAGATGGATGGATCGCGATCGAACCAGTCGATATCGAAAATGCGCTCGGCATCCGGCTGCTTGTAGAGTCCTTGCGGCCCGCGGAAATCGGGGATGCCGCACAACGTGGAAACACCCGCACCCGTCAACGCGACCGTGCAGGTACTCGACTTAAGCGCTTCAATCAGTTTTTGCATACAATCACCTCAATGAGTTTTTACGGTCTTCCATTCACCCCACCACTTGGCCCGTCGAATGAGCCATGCAAAAAAGAGGCTCCGCTTGATTCCATCTCGAAGTTGCCCATTTCCTCTTCGGAAACAGGCATCAAGAAGTCGATCTGGGGGATAAAAAGTCCCCTCGAGCCAGAACACAAATCTTTTTCCCAAAGAACAAACCTTCCGATCCGGCTTCTCTTCGATCACATCCGTGTAAAACCGGTACCAGGCGTAGTAGAGTACATGCCACCCCGTCATCGGTCCATTGAACATGCGTCCAATCCCGTTAAAATGCAAGACCACCCCATCGACGGCAGTCCGATCGGGCATCATACAATCCCAACGTTGATCAAGGAGTTTTGCGTCATTCAAGCAAATAACATTAAGAATGTCCTGATCGACAAAAGGTGGCGTCCCCCATCGAGATACAAACTCGGAACATCTCAACACCAATTTCGTCTGCCGCATCCTCTTCAAGTTCATTAAAACGACCCCAGAACACGCATAACGCTCAACATCAAGATCGGGACAGTATTGACGCGAGTATTCCTTGACGCCTTGCGCGATCGAAGGCAGGTCTTTACTCCACAACAAGGACACCGAATCATCACGCTCTTCCCAGAGTTCACAAGGGTCCCTGAACCAGAGGGTGTCAACATCCGTGTAAATTGTCCAGTCTTCAGACAGATACTCGCAGAGATACAAACGCAAAAAAGCCGCATACGAACCATTATAGGGCTTAAACAACTTCCTGATCGGCGCCATATCCGGGTGATGGAAAGCCACACTCTGTTCGGACACTCCCAGCCGTTCTAGCAGAGATACGACACAATGGCAATCTTCATCCGTGAGGCCGTCGGCAAAAACATTGAAATGCAGCCTGTCTTTCTGCGTAGCTGCAAGAATCAAACTTGCCATCGTCGCCAAAAGCCCCGGAAGATACCGATGGTCAGCCGCCAATGAAATGAAAACAGGATCCAACATCAAAACCGATTGATTAAGGTTCAAGACTCAACGCTTGCCACGTCACGCGATGGCAATGCCGACCACGATCTTCAAATCGAGCGCCCCACAACATCGTAAGAGAAGTGAAGTCAGGTTCCAATTCAAACGCAACAGGATGCTTGCCCATGCAAGTTCCAATGGCTTGCAGCTTCGGCTCGGAACGGACGAATGTCAACTGGATACCATTATGTCCGGCCTCGGGGTTCGGTGCATATCCCCATTCGGCCGAAAAGGCACCCGTACGCTTGTTGTAGGCCGCCGCGAGGAGGAAAGACTCATGACTCCGATAGGACTCTCCATAACCATTCTCGTTGAACTGCCCCGCCACGCCGACTTCCGTTGTGACAAGGCCATGCTTCATCTCAACGGCCTTGATCTGGCGCTCAACCCATTCTTGTGGAATGCCTTCTGTCTTCCACACAATCACATCTGGCTCCGAATGCCAGAACAGACAACCGGACACCAGACTCGTGGCAACCATGCCGAGCAACAGGAACACCCATCTAAATTTCTTCATTTGTTTTCTCCATTCTTACTGCAAGAAAAAAAATACCATTTTCCCGAGCGCGTTTTATTATAGCAAATTCCAGTTCTTTCTCCGAGGTAAAACTTGCGCGGGGCGGCGGGGAATTCGCGGGGGTTGTTCTCGTTTGGGCGCGGGTAGGGCGCGTTCGCCGAACGCGCCGCAATGCCAGGCCCTTGGACAGCCCGTTTACAATCCAATGCGGCGCGCTCGGAGAGCGCGCCCTACCGGTTGGCCACCTCAATGTCAGGACAAGGAATCAGTGAGCTTTCCATTCCCGCTCACTGACCAATTACGCAAGGCCGATGCGTTCGTGCCGACTCGCGCTCGGCGAGGACGAGCTGAACCGCCGTACGCGCATCCGCCGCAGTCAGGAAGTCTTTTTGCGCACACCGCCCTTTCACCAGGCCATGGAAGTACGCGATCTCCGCTTCGTAGCCGCTCGCCGTCGCAAGCTTCGGCGTCGTCGGCTTGCCCCCCTGCGGATAGATCGTGAGCGGGGCCGCGTCTTTGCCGCCAAGGTAGATCGTCGCCTTCTCGAGGAACACCTTGGCCGAAGCGTCAAAGCACAGGGAATCGGCCGCGGCAAACGAACAATCGGACGTAATCACCCGTCCATCGCCATAATCGTAGCGCGTCGTCGTGTGGATCGTCAGGCCGCGTGCGTTACGCAGGCAATGCGAATCGACGGTCTTCGGCAGACCCAAGAGGGACACGATGTAGTCACTGTCGTGGATGTGCGCATCCACGTAGAGTCCCCCGCTCTTCGTCTCGTCGAGCAGCCACGGCGCGCCCTTCGGCGACCAGGCGGGCTCGGACATGAATCGCGCGAAATCGGCCGCGAGCACTTTGCCGTACTTGCCGCTAGCGACGATTTCCGCGAGCTTGCGATAGGCCGGGAAGAACCGCACGCACTGCGCGACGAGAAAGACCTTCTTGGCCTTCTTCGCCGCCGCCAGCATGCGATCGCACGCCGCCAACGTGAGCGCCATCGGCTTTTCACACAGCACATGGCACCCGGCCGTCAACGCCTGGACCACGACCGGTTCGTGCAGCGGCGTCGGCAATGTCACATCCACCACGTCAAGTCCGCCGGCCGCCAGCATGTCCTCCACCCGCTCCCAAATGCGTACATCCGGCCCCAGCGAGCACGTCTGGCACGCATCCGGCACGTTCCCGCGATTCTTGGCGGTGATCTGCGCAAGATTCACATCGCACACGGCCACCACCTTCGCCCCACGGCATTTCTGCCAGGCCGCGAGATGGGTTTTACCCATGAAACCATAACCGACAATTGCAACACGCGTCATTTGCTTCAACTCCTTCCTAATGACCAACTGACATTATACCATATTTTCACCGCGCGTCGCGGAGGCGGAATTCAATGGGAACGGTTACGTGCCCCTCCGCAGGCGTGTCGCCTACACGCGCCGGTGTGAACTGGGCTTTACGGACGGCCTGACAGGCCGCTTTGTCAAGAACGTCGAATCCGCTTGACTCCTTGACAGCGACTGCGAGGACATGTCCATCGGCGGCGACCGTCGCCTCAACGAGCACCGTTCCCTCTTCGCCGCGTCTCTGCGCACTTTCCGGATATTTCGGAGGCTGAATCTTCTTGCGCGGCGACGGCGGCACCGTCACTTTCGCCGTCTGCGGCGCCGGTTCGGACGATGCCGCGTCCACGACCGGCGGCACCTCGTTCTCCGGCGGCACGGGAGGCGCCACGTCGGGCGGCGGCTCGTCGTTCGGCGACGGCGGCGGAGGCACATCGGACACTTCGGCGGGCGACGGCAGCAAGCCGTCCGGCTCGGGCGTCTGCAGACGCGGTTCGGGCACCGCACGCGAGGAGATCGGCGGCGGCGGTTGCGACGCGGCCGCAGACTGCGCGGGACGCGCAGTGGCATCCTCCTCGTCGGCGAAGGACAGATCGACCGGTGCGACCTCGAGTTGCGGTGCCTGTTCCTCACGCGCGGCGTCCGTCGTGCCGAAGCCGGACGACAAGCCAACCGCCAGGAGGCCATGCAGCGCCACCGAGACGCCCAATGCGATCAACAGACGGGTCATGGCGCCTTCCCCGAGACCTGAAAGCTCGCCTTTTCAACACCGGCGGCCTTCAGCGCGGCGAGCAGTTCCACGCCCACGCCCAGCGAGGCGCGCCGATCGCCCGAAATAAGGACCGGCAGTCCCGGCTTCACGGCGAGCAGACGTTGCACGTCGGCGACAAGCGCCGTCTGCTCCAGAGCGCGTCCGTTCAACTGCAGGGCATTCTGTGCGTCGATCGTCACGACGATGCGCTCGCCCTTTTCGTGCGTGCCTGCGGCGGACGGCAATTCGACCTTGAGTCCGCGATGGACGGCCATGTTGAAGGTCGCATAGACGAAGAACACCAGGACGAGGAACATCACGTCCATCAACGAGACGAGTTCCACACGCGCCTTGCGGTTCAGGTAGGGTGAAATGAGTTTCACCGGGCGTCGTCCCCTTCCAGTTCGGCGGCAGCCCGCGCCAGCAGCGACAACAGATAGTTGTAGGGGAAGAGCAGCAGCAGGGACGCGATCAATCCCGCGGCCGTTGTAATGAGCGCCTCGCCGATACCCGCCGTCGCCACGAGCGGCGAGGCGGCATCCGAGAGTTTGAACGAACCGAACGTTTTGATAATGCCCGTCACGGTGCCAAGAATGCCCAGCATCGGTTCGGCCGAGATGATTGTGGAGACAAGTCCGAAGCCGCGCTGAAGACGGTTCAACGCCGTCTGCGGGTTCGCGTCCTCCGCACGCGGCGCACGGAAGAACGCCCGAAAGACAAGAACGCGCTCGACGATGATCGCGAGCCCGACAATCGACAGGAGAAGAATCGGCCACATGACCGGTCCACCCGAGCGAAACCATTCTGCTATCTGTTGAAACATGCCGTCAAGTATACCCGTTTCCCGCGCCCCCGTCAACTGCAGAATGACGGCTGGAGTTTACGCGGGCTGGCCCTTCTCGGCGGATTATGCTATAATTCCTTCCACTGTTTCGCCACGAAACGGAAGCCGGTGCGAATCCGGCGCAGACGCTGCTGCTGTAACCGATTCATTTGTGCGTTCGCTCCACGGGGACACCCGGAAGGCGCGGACAAAACCAAGCGCACGGAAGCCAGAAGACGTCGTGGCGAAATCGCACAACACAGGACACGCAACTCCTATGAGAACAACGAACAGACAACTCGGCCTCGCCGCAGGACTCGCTCTTGCGGTGTTCGCCCATCCGACAACCCTCCGCGCGGAATCGTCCCCTTCCGTCGCCACCAACCTGCCGCCGATCATCGTCGAGGCCTCTCGCCTCAACAAGACGACCGTCGAGATGCCGCTCTTCGTCGAACTGCTCACACCCGGCGCCATCGATGCCGCCGGCGCGCGTGACACGACGGAACTGCTCGGACGTGCCACCGGCGTCTTCGTGCGCCAGCTCGGCGGCGACAATCCCGCGCTCGCCCAAGTCGCGATGCGCGGCTATGGCGAAAATTCCTTTGGACGCACCCTCGTGGTGCTCGACGGCGAGCGTTTGAACAACCCCGACATGTCCGCCCCGAATCTCGCCCGCATTCCACTCGATTCCATCGACCACGTGGAAGTGCTGCACGGGCCTCAGACGGTCCTGCACGGCGACAACGCTTCGGCCGGTCTCGTCAACGTCGTCACCGAACCGCGCGACTACAAGAAGAAGACAACGGTCGAAGTCAAGGGCGGCAGCTGGGATACGTTCGGTACCGCCTTCGCCACCAAGGGCGGTTTCGCCGACGATGGCGTCTCCTACTGGGGCGGTGCCAGCTGGCTCGACTCGGCCGGATTCCGCGACCGGTCCGACTACGAATTGTGGAACGCCAACGCCGGTGTGCGCAAGGACTGGGAGAATGGCGCCTGGTTCAAACTCTCGACGTTCTACTCGGATGCGCAATACGATCTGCCCGGCGGCCTCACCAAGGACGAATGGAAGCACCATCGCCGCATGAGCGAGACCGACAACGACTATGCCCGCCTCTACGCCTACGGCCTTGCGACTTCCGGCTACGGCGTCATCAACGACGAAAACGCCGTCAAACTCTCCTTCACGGCCTCGCATCGGTCCATCTACTCGCATTACGAGCAGGGCGAAGGCGCCGCACGCTGGTTCGAACATCAGGACTCCAGCGTCTACTCCTACTCGATCACGCCTCAGTACATCTATACGGGCCGCCTCGGCGACTACGAAAACAAGCTCATCGTCGGCGCCGACTACCGCTACGACACGCTTGTCGGACACGAAGCCTACACGGGCAGCTACGTCGACTCGTCCAAACCCGACCAGTCGCGCCACCAGGCCGCCCTCTTCGCGCAGAACGAGTTCTTCCTCTTCGACGAACTCTCCTTCGTGCTCGGTTCGCGCCTCGCCCGCAACATGGCCCGCAACGAACTCGCCGGCGCCGCTGCTCGAAACGACAACGTCGTCGCCTACGAAGCCGCCGTCAACTGGCGTCCCGAAGACACCGCCAAGGTCTTCCTCAAGTGGAGCCGCTTCTACCGCAATCCGTTCCTCGACGAAACCCCGTGGTATACGAATCCGCATGGTTCCTACGTGCCGAAGAATCTGCTCGCGCCCGAGCGCGGTTATTCTGTGGACTTCGGCGGCGACTGGAACTTCCTCACGGACTTCGACCTCGGCGGCGCCCTTTTTGTCAGCGAAACGAAGAACGAGGTCTTCTACGACGCCGGCCAGTACGCGAACGTCAACTCCGACTCCGAAGTGCTGCGCCAGGGACTTGAGGTCCACACGGGCTGGGAGAAGGACAAAGTCGCCGGCATTCACCTGCGCTACGCCCTCACCTACGCGAAGTTCGAGGAAGGCGCGTACAACTCGAACTACGTGCCGCTCGTGCCGATGCACCAGATCCGCCTCGACGGACGCATCTGGCTCTGGGACGAGTGTTTCATCCGCGGCGGCTACCAGTTCTGCGCCAAGCAAGTCTCCTGCAGCGACTTCGCGAACGACGCCGACCGCCTGCCCGCCTACGGCATCTTCCACGCCGGCATCCAGTACACGCCGACGACACGTTACCTGAAGGGATTCACCTTCGCCTTCGATGTCGCCAATCTCTTCGACAAGAACTACGCGAACTATTCGACCTACGGCTCGGCCTACTATCCGGGCGCCGGACGGTCCTGCATGTTCTCCGTGCGTTACGAATTCTAACCATCACGAAAGGTCCCCGCCATGAACGAAACGACTGCCACCTCCTTTGAAGAACTCGCCCAGCAGACCTACGCGCGTTTTACGCCGCTTGCGCAGAGCTACTACTATCGCTTCTCGCGTTCAACGGTCACGCAGAACGGCGTTCCGTGCATGCTCTTCCTCGGCAACCATTCGTCGGGCAAATCGTCGATGCTGAACTGGCTGCTTGGCGGGGACAAGGTTCAGGACGTCGGTCTCGCACCGACGGACGACGGCTTTACCGTGATCCTCTTCGGCGAAACCGAAGAGGACATCTGCGGTCCTGCCGCCGTGGCGCGGCTGCCGGAGGAATTCGCCGGCCTTAAACTTTTCGGCGGCAACTTCCTCCAGCATCTGCGCATCAAGGTACGCAACCGCCCGCTGCTCAAGACAGTCACGCTCATCGACAGCCCCGGCATGATCGACTCCGCCCAAAATACGGTCAATCGCGCCTACGACTTCGAAGGCGTCGTCCGTCTGCTGGCCGAACTCTGCGACATGGTGTTCTTCCTGCTCGATCCGGACAAACCGGGCACCACGGGCGAGACGGTGAACGTGTTCGCCAAATGCCTGAGCGGCATGGAATTCAAGTTGCGCGTCCTGCTCAACAAGTGCGACGCGTTCACGAGCCTCTACGACTTTGCCCGTACATACGGCACGACCTGCTGGAATCTCGCCCGCGTACTGCACACGAAGGACCTGCCGAAGATCTGGACCGTCTACTCGGGCGAAACGCGTTCGGCGGCCGACAGCACGTTCGACCTGACGGACTTCAACCGCCACCGCGAGGAATTCCTGAATGTCGTCAAAGACGCCGCCGGTCGCCGCCGCGACAACGTCTATTCGCAGGCGATCAACGACTTCATCGGACTTTCCATCCGCGTCTGCATCGTCAACCACCTTTCGCGCAAGCTCGTCGCCCTGCGCGCCCTGATGCTGGCGCTGAGCATCGTGTTCGCCAGCGCGGCGGGATTCGCCGTCTGGTTCGTCCTCAACACGAAACTCGGCAACGGCAGCATTCTCGCGATGATCGGGGGCGGACTCACCGCGGCCCTCAGCCTTGGCCTCTGCCACTATGTGGCGCGTCTCGTCACATTCCTGCAGCGGACGAGCCTTTCGCGTCGCGTGGATGAAATCTTCGCCGAGGAATACCGCCAGCAGATCGCCATCGGCCAGCATGACAATCTGCAGCAGATCTGGAACAGCATCCGCGATGAAACAGCCGACGTCGTACGCAAGGCGCCTTTGCGCCTGCCCCTCTTCGGCGAGTTCCGCCGCCATCAGCTCGACAAGGAATCGGCCAAGGTCTTCGCGGCCTTCCAGAAGACCGCGTTGGCCTCGAGCGCGACCTAACGCCTCGGCGTCTTCCTCTTACCGGGCGAGATCCACCCAGTCGTAATGCCGATACGCCCCGTGCACGACATCGGCAAAACGCGTGAAGAGATTCTCGTCGTCGATCATCTGCTTCCACGACCAAGTCGGTTTCACGAGCTTCAACGCCGCGAACCGTCCTTCGCCGAGGAAGCGCGCATGCGCCGCCGGAATCGACGCCCGACCATACGCCTCAAGCTCGAACGCGCCGTTGTAGGCCAGCAGCTTCTTCGCCGCGTCGACAGCCGCGAGGATGTCCTCCGTGCGATGCGCGACCATGTTCTCGCCCAGATGGAAGTACTTCATCGTGACCATCTCGTCCATCGTGGGGATTCCGTAGTAGATGGACTTGCCCGGGTTGGGACCCTCCCCGCGATGCTGGCGGAAGTAGCGCCCCGTCAGCCCCCAGCCACGAGCCTCGAGCACAACCGCCCCGCGGCCTTCCTGAAGCAGCGCCTCCACACGCGCCGCGTGTGCGACGGAGTTGAGTTCGTCCGAGACGATCATCACCGGCTTCAGATCGGGCTTCGCGGTCTTCGGCTGAAACGCGAACATCTGCAGCACAATGCCATCGTCCATCAAGAGCGACACGGTCGAGGACTTGCCATTCGCCAGTTCCTGGTCAAGCCGGTCGCAGGCTTCGGCGTGGAAACCGCGCGCGCGGATGCCGGTGACACGGCGAACCGTTTCCGGCGTAACCTTCTGATGCGCGCCTTCGAGTTTGCGCGCTTCTTCGCGGATGAGATCGTACACCGTACGCTCGCCCGGCAGGTCGAGCACGCAGCCCTTCGGCGTAACCAGGTTCTGCTGTTCGCGCGCCAGGCCCACATCGACTTTCGGATCGTCGTAGGTGAAGCCGAGATTGTACTTGTGGAATGCGACGCGGTCATAGCCTTTCCACACGTCCTCGCCCTTCATGTGCTTACGGAACCAGAGGAACTCCGCCTGCTTCGAGCTTTCCGCCCAAAGGTGCGGACCCGAGGCGTCGATCAGCTGGAAGCAATCGCCGCGTCCGAGCGACTTGAATGCCTTCGCCGCGCAGTCCGCCGTTTCCGTCACGCCGATGAACGGGAAGAAGTCCGCGTGCGTCGCCAAGTGCAGGGGCGCACAGCGGTCCGCCGCGAGCATGAACAGCGCGAGGTGGTTCATGCCGAACGTGAGCTGTCCATAGAACTGCTGTTCGGCATCGCTGGCGCCGAGATCCCAGTTGGTGGTGCGAATGGAAGCGATGAAGCCCGAAGGCGCCGCTGCGGTGATACGCTTGTCCATCGCCATCAAGTAGCTTGACGCGGTACCGCCGCCAGAGTGGCCGGTGACCGCGAGCTGCGACTTGTCGACATCGGGACGCGCACACAGCACATCCAGCGCACGCGTGCCGTCCCAGATGCGGAACTGGGCCGTATTCCAGCCCACCAGTGTGGCACGATGGCCGGTGCGGTTGTGTCCGTTGCAGACCATCGGCTTATGCACTTTGCGGTTCTGCGCACGCTCGCCCTGATCGATCGGATCGTAGACGAGAACAATGAAGCCGCGCTTCGTGCCGATCACGCCGGGGCGCTGATAGTCGGGGGACATCTTGCCGTTGTAGGAATGTCCGCACGGCACAACGACCGCAGGATACGGCGCCTTGAAACGCGGGTCCGTCGGCACGAACACATCGGCGGTGACGTGGTGGCCCGGACGCGACTGGAACAACGTCTTCTCGACGCGGTAGCCGTCACGTTCAATGACACCCGTCACTTTCACGTCGAGATCGCAGCGCTCGGGGAAACCGCCGAGGGCATCGATCCAGGCCTGCCGTACCTTTTCCTGACGGGCCTTGAATGCCGCAGGATCCTTCGCCGCCTCGACCCAGGCCGCGTCGATGGCACGGTCCGCGAGGACGATGCGATTCATCGGTTCATCATTGACTTCGGTGTAGGGATAGGACCGTTGCACGACGCGTCCCTTTGCTATCGCGTCCTTGACGCTCACCGGAACGGCCTGCAGTCCTGCGCCGACGAATGTCGCCGCCAGAACCATGCTTCCACAAATGAACTGCTTTTTCACGCCGCCTTCCCTTTCTCTTAGCGCTTGAATGCACGGCACTTCACGCCGGCGCACTTGAACATTTTCTTCACCGTATCCAGAAACGCCGTGTAGTCGCCGCCATAGACGACTTCCTTGATGCCGGCGTTGATGATGAGCTTCGCACAGGTGAGACACGGCGACAACGTGATGTAGATCGTCGCGCCCGAGACGTTCACGCCATAGCGCGCCGCCTGACAGATGGCGTTCTGCTCAGCGTGCACACACAGACACTCGTCGAGGCTCGTCCCGCTCGGCGCATGGCCCGAACAGCGCGGGCAGCCGCCGTCGAAGCAATTCTTCACGCCGCGCGGCGTGCCATTGTAGCCAGTCGAGAGCAGATGGTTCTCCTTCACGATCACCGCCGCCACATGGCGCCGTGAACAGTTGGAGCGCTTCGCAACGACTTCCGCGATTTCCATGAAGTATTCATCCCATGTCGGGCGTGGATCCTGTTTAGCCTTCGCCGTCTTCTTCGTCATTTTTTCTCCTTCTGGAACGCTTCGGCATTCCGCTTATCGGGCCTGCTTGAACACGACCTTCCACGGACGCGTCTCGGTCTGTTTCGCCGTAAATGCGAGGCGGGCCACCGGACCGTCGACCGTGATTTTCGATTCCGGCAGATCGAACGACGTCACCTGATACCCCGCCGGCACCGTGATGCGCAATTCCGCGGCTTCACCCGCGCATGTCGTCACCGCGCCCGTCAACGTATTCTTCTCCCACCCCGTCTCCAGGGCCCCGCAGAATGGCGCGGCCACATGGCGCGACGCCGAGAGCAAACGCGGTCGGTCCAGCGGCGCCACGGCGATCACACGGCAGTCGGCCGCCGCGACAGACGTCGCAAACGCCCCCTTGAACGGTGCAACCGCCTGGTTGGACCAGAAATCCCACCCCACATAGGTGGTCGCGGGATCAAGCCCCGCGTAGGCCGCCGGGTAGTTGACGTCCAGCGGCACCTTCTCGTTCCAGTTGAACACGCCGAAGACCTTCACGGGACCGTCGCCAAGCGTCCACGTATGCGCGAGCTTCGACTCGAAGAGGTCCACCGGACGCACCTCGCGATAACGACGATGCGGGGCCAGCGTGCGGCGCAACACGTCCACGCGCGCCTCGGAGAGTCCGGGCAGCCAGTCGCTGAACGCATAGAGCTGCCCAGCGATCGCCGCCCAGCTGCAGATCGTACGGGCGTGCGACAACGGAATACGGTCGCGCACATACACCGGATCGGGATCGTTATACCACACGCGGCCGTTGTAGAAGTAGCGTGCCGTGCCGCGGATCGGGCCCGTGCAGATGCCCCGCCAGCTCGCGCCGTTGTCCGGACCGATCCGGATCGCATCCACCAGGCCGTAGGCGCCGCCCATCGTACGCATATTCTGCGACACGTTGCAGCTCATGATGAACACATCGTCGCCGGCGGCGTCGCGAACCAACTTCAGCGCGCGACGGAAAACCTCCATATTGGTCACGGTCGGATCGTCGAAGAACTGCTCGCCATAGTCGTCCTGCTTGTAGCCGTCATTGACATAGATCTGCTTGCAGGCCATGCCGGTCCAGGTGCCGTCGTACTTGAAGTACTTGTAGCCCCAGTCCTTGGAGATGCGCGCCACTTCTTCGCGCACGTATTTGATCACGTTCGGATCGGTGAAGTCCAGGCAAGTCCCGCCCCAGGCGGTATCGTAGGGTTTACCGTCCTTGTCCTTCACGAACCAGTCCTGCTTGTCGGCATAGTAGGGATCGTTCCAGTTGCCGGAGAACGGCATGAACCAAAGGCCGGGAATGATGCCCTTCGCGCGCAGGTTGTCCGCCGTCGGCTTCATGCCCTCGGCGTAGGGGCCGTTCGGACGCACCTGGGTGAAGTTCTTGTTCGGACCGTTCTTCGAGTGGCCGTCCTGCCACTTGTCGTCGATCTGGAAGAAGTCGAAGCCCCAGCCCTTCAGCTTCTGGTCGGCGCACGCGGCGAATGCACGCGTCGAATCCGCACTGCCTGCGCCGCCGAACTTGTCCGCGTACCAGGTGCAGTAGCCCGACACCTGGGGGTGCAGCTTCACGTTGAACTCCTTAGCCACGGCATCCGCGTAGGCCTCGAGTCCGAAGCGGCAATCGTCGAACGCACCCACCACAAACTTCTCGCTGCGGGCACGCGCGCACTGTCCCGCCTCGAGCGCGAGCCGGCCGTACTGGAGTTCGGGCAGCATCCGTGCGCACCCTTCCGCGCGGTCGGAGAAGATCACACCGCTCGCATGCCGCGACGTGAGCCACGCCGCCACCACACCACGCCGCGTGTAGGGTTCCGCAAAGGACAGGAACATATAAGAGCCGGGATTCGTCTCCGGCTTCGTCAGACCGGCCGTACCGAGCGCCTTCACGCTTTCGCCCACGCACGAAGCGGCGAACGTGAGCGGCGGCAGTTTCAGCGTCGACACGCATCCCTTCTGCGCGCGCGTCTTCGGCCACACTTCGAGGACTGCGAACGGCGCCCCCGACACGGCGGTCACCGTGATCTCGGCGTCGGCGGGCCGCGCCATCTCCGCATACGGCGTCGAAGCTCCGTCCCGATAGAAGCGAAGCCGTCCGTCAGACTCCTCGACCCGCGCCGCGCTCGCGCACAACGCGCCCAGCGCCGCACCCATCAACGTCCAATACCGTACACGCGATTTTTTCATGGCAACATTTTCCTCTCATCATCCGACAAATTGAAGTCCGGCCCGCCGTTCGCCTGCGGGCCGGTGAACGCGTTCCTGCTCAGTGCGCCGAATCGTAGTGGCGCGCAATGGCGTCATAGCCGAGCATCATGTTTTCCGGCAACTTGCCGAACTTCGCCTGGTAGTCGCACACGACCGGCAGACAGCGGGCCTTCCACTTGGCGATCGTATTGAGCGCGATCGAGGCCAGCTTGTGGTGGGCGAACGGATTGGCGAACCGTTCGAGCACCGATTCGGCATAGGCGAGCTTCTCGTCGTCCGGAAGCGCCACCGTGGGGAAGATTTCATCGAAGATGACCCGCCGCACGAAGGCGTTGAAGTCCGGATCGGCAAGGCACTGCGCGACTTCCGTAAAGCCCTTCTCCATGGCGAGATAGACGAGCGTCGTGTGCGTGGCGTTGAGGAAACGCACCTTACGCGTGCGATAGGGCTGCATGTCGGGCGTATAGACCACGTTCACACCCGCCGCCTTCAGAGGAAGCTCGCGTTCGAGGTCGAAGCCGGCCGGCGTTTCAATGACGAAGAAATGGAACGGTTCGCCGCACACGAGCACGTCATCGCGCTCGCCGAGACACTCGGCGTAGCGCTGGGCCGATTCGGGGTCGGGCCGCCCGGCGACGATGCGATCGACAAGTGTCGAGCAGAACACGCACGCGCGCGTGATCCACTCGCCCAATTCCGTCTCGCCGGCATCCTCCACGTACTTGAGCACGCACGCCTTGAGCGTATCGCCATTGTGTTCAATGAGCTCGCAGGGAATGAACACGAGTCCATCGAGTCCGGCGGCATGGCGTGCCTTCAAGAGCTTGTAGACCTTGAAAGGAAACGTGTTCTCGCCCTTCACATACTGGATGCCGGCTTCGGTCGTGTTGGAGAAGACGAAGCGCAGATCGGGAAGGTCGGCGTAGCGCTCGACGTTCGTCCAGAGGTCGACGTTCTTCACACACGTCACCTCCCCGAGTTCCTCCACCGTTTTGCCGTCGATGATGCCGCGAAGGCAGGTGTGGTAGCGTCCTCCCCGCTCATTCAAGATCTTCGACGGCGCGCTGAGCTCGTCGCCGATGGGCTGGATGATCTGCACGGCGCCGTCGAAATCGACGCGCTCGTTCATGCGCTGTACCATCCAATCAATAAAACACCTCAGGAAGTTACCTTCCCCAAACTGAAGAATTTTCGTTTTCATGGAGATATTATAACACAATCATAACGAGCAAAGCAAGATTTGGAGGTTCCCCCAAAATCTTTTCCGCGGGCGAGGCGTTGCGGAAGTCGGCGCGGTTTTGAGCCAAATTCAGAAAATGAGAGTCGCCTTTCGAGTCTGATCTTCGCTCGAACTGGTCGCGTGGCTCATTTCCCTCGTCGCATCAACAACGGACGGATTCCTTGGAGGTTCCCATTTTTTTCATTCGCCACTCTTCTTGGTGGTTTTCATTTTCTCGGACTCATTCTCCAGAGTAATCGAATGGCATTGAAGGCGCTCCGCCTCCACCAGATAGGTAAAACCCGG
>JAZUGW010000147.1:0-3294 GCA_045641465.1 Kiritimatiellia bacterium
TCCACCGTCCGTGTCCCGTCCGTCGACGGACTCCACGCCGTCGTCCTTTCGCCCGCGAAGCCCCGCTGCACGAACCACGAGCCGCAGTCCCAGCCGACGACGAGCCGCGTCTCGCGCGGCGCGAGAACGCCGTCCTCATCGGCATCCGCACCGAACGCGATCTCGACGTTGTTCGTCGGCGTGGCGCGGCAGCCGAGCGAGAACGCGAACCGCCCCGCCCGCCGCGAAAGCGCGGGCAGCGGCACGTTCGTCACCACCTCCGCATCGGCCTTCTCGACCGGCGGCAGAGACAGCGCCACCGGCTGCGCCGTACTGGCGAACCACATGCTTGCAAGAACTAAAATTGTCACTATCCGCTTCATCCGTGCCTCATTATACATTATTTTCTTCTTTCCGTGAACAGGATTTATCGTGAAAACGCCATCTAGTCGATACAGTAATCTCATGTTTCTTCTTCACGAGAAGCATCGGGCATGATCGTCCCCGAGGCACTCGCTATCATGGGGATGTCCTCGCGCTTCACAGAAGCCACAAACTTGGCTCTTGCTTCGGCAAGAGACTGGAAATACTCCCTGAAATCTTTCGAAATCTTCATTGCCCATTTTTTGTCGTGTGGACGCGGAATGACGATTTCACGATACCGGTCTCCGCAATCCTCGCGATTGGTCTGCATCAGGACAATTCGCCGCCATTGCTCTCGGACGGGTTGGAGACAAAGTGCCCAGAACAAATAGAACGGATCCCATATCCTGTCGTCAAGAACCCGGAACACAAACATCTCCTTGGTCAACACAACC
The DNA here is from genome assembly GCA_045641465.1 of Kiritimatiellia bacterium. Taxonomy (GTDB): domain Bacteria; phylum Verrucomicrobiota; class Kiritimatiellia; order RFP12; family UBA1067; genus RUG572. Next base: position 798 of record JAZUGW010000147.1, read on the forward strand.
TGCTCTTCACCCGGCATGATCATTGCGAACTCTCCAATGTTGCTGCTCGCCCTGTTTGGCGTCAGAACATCCCAGGCGGAAAGGCCGCTTGTCTTTCCACGCCAGAATTTCTCCGCCACGTTCAACGGTGTCAGGTTGGTCGGATTGACATTCATGCGCAACGCACGGATGTCCGACACCTTGATGTAGGGTATCTCTCCTTCCCGTTGATCATTCCCCGGGCTGCCATGCCCTCCCCGAACCGAAATGATCTTGCGGTCAATCAACTCTCCAATTGAAATTCCGTCGGTCTTCAACTTCTCAAGAGCCATTCTTATCGGCACGCAGAATCTCGTGTCATAGTAGGCCGGCACTATGACTTTGGAATTGAACACCCTCTCCGCCGAAACATCGAACCGACAATCGCATTTTCTCTTCGCCAGGAAACTTTCAACCGATTCAAGCAACTCGTTGTCAACCAGGTCCGTCCTCATTCCAGTCGCAGGATCAAGCTTGAATCGCGTTTCCCCGTTCTTGTAGATCCCGCATGTCTTTGGATTGAGGAACGTCACCGGATAGGTGAATTCGACCTTGAATTTCCCCGTATTGACCTTCGGATATTTCCGGAAAACATAAAAATTCGTCTTTGCGCGGCAAAACCCCTGGAACGCCTCCATCGGGACATTTGCAACCACCTCCAGCTTGAGGCGTGATTTAATCCAATCAAGAACGAACTGATAATTGGTCGAAAAGAAGTACGTCTCGGGTAGAACGATTCCGATCCTACCGCCATCTTTTACAAGGTTGTACGCACGCTCGAGGAATATCAGCCCTATCTCCAGCTCACGAAAGGTCCCGTCGCCATTGCAGGCAATTGTATATCCGGAATATCGACTATCATTGGCACTCACCTTCAGATTCTTGCCGAAGGGCGGATTCGTGACGACAACGCTAAAACGGCCGTCCTTAATAGTCGACGGAAGGTGCGGGAACTTTTCGGCCCAGGTGTGCGTCCGAACCGAATCGCCGCGTGCGCAATGTGCCGATCCGTCTCCGGCAATTTGCATGATCGCCTTTGTAAGCTTCAGCCCCACTGCATCTTTTTCAATTCCATACAAATGCGTCTGCGCCCAGCGCGTCAGGTTCGCCTCTCCCATCCTTGGGAATTTCCTCTGCATTTCAATCATGCTTTGAACGAGAAAACCTCCCGTACCGCAGGCCGGGTCGATAATCATGTCCGACTGCTGGATGTCCAACAATCTTATACCGGCTTCAATCACCGTCTGCGGCGTAAAGTACTGCCCTTCGCCCTGTTTCAGTGCCTCGCTTCGCAAAACCTGGAATGCCAGGGCGACAGACTTGACGCCCATGTCCAGAAGTCGAAGGCCTGCCAATGCATCGACACAGAATGCTATCGTCTCATCGGCAAGCCGAAGTCTACGATCATTCTCCGTTGTAAATGTTTCGGTATAAACGTCAACAAGATACTCGAAATCCCTTCTTATGTCTTCGGCCGTCTTCTTAACCGACTCTTTATGCCTGAACCGAACCGGGCGATCAGGATCCCCTCTTCCCTGCTTGTCGCTCTCAAGCTTGACAAGAAGGACATTGCAAAGCTGGTCCAACTGATCCTCGCGCCTCGTCACAATTGTATCGTTGACAACAACCTTGTCAAGCAGATCGGCAACGATCTTCCGGAAGAGGGATTCCGAGGGCGCGATCAAATCGTCATAAGTGAGTGCCTGGACGTCGGGGGCAATCGGGTCTCCCGGGCTGGGGATGTGCACCAATTCAGCTCTTTTCAGGATGGCACGTCCCTTTGATCCCCGATAAAGAAACACGCCCTGTGCAGACGGGTCGGCCGAGTTCGCCCAAACACCAAGCTGTGCATGTGGTTCTCCGACAAAATACGCCTCAAGCTGCGAAACTCCCGCCTGTTCGCTCCCTTGCTTACACTCAATCAGAAAGAGTATGTGGGCGGGATCACCACATGATTCAGGGCTGTCGAACACGGCAATGTCAACCGGGAAACCTGAATAACTGGCACCTTTTTCTCGGCGTGTCGCTTCCGACGGAGTTTTCGGGATTCTCCATTCCTTTTTCCCGAAGACCATCTGTTCTATCGTCCACCCCAGCGTCGTCAGATGTTGAACAAGTGGGCCCACAACGGTCTGTTGTTCAGGCGTTCTCTTCAACCGGATCGCAATCTCGTCTGCAATAGGGCAATTCTTATTCGTGGACATTTTCGGCATTGTGGACACGGCAAGTTCCCGCGCAATCCTTGTTCGCCGCCGCGCCCCGTGCCCGATACAGAAAAACGGCGCGCTCCCTCTTTCTCTGTACTCCACGGAAGCCCTTGGCGTGGCTGGAAAGAATACAGGAAGAAGGAACGCGCCGAGTGCATTGCTGCACACCGACGCGTTCCCGCAACCATGCCGTTCTTTCCGTGAAAAACCGCCAAGTATTTCCGTGGAACGTCGTGTTTGCGTAAACGCAAAATCGATTAGGTCGTTTGGAT
>JAZUGW010000148.1:0-20826 GCA_045641465.1 Kiritimatiellia bacterium
TCGCCGCGGAAGAGGTCCACCTGCCATTCGCCCTTGTAGGGCAGCTTCGACGGACGATGCCCCCACGGATAGTGCGTCTGCGTTTTCCCGTTCACAAGTCCCCAGAGAATGCACCCCACGTTCTTCTCGACATAGACCGGCAGCACGTCCTCGAGACGACAGTTCGTGAGACGGTTCATCCATTCCGTGCAGACCACCGGACGGTCGTGACGGCTCAGGTCTTCGATCATCTTCAGTGTCACCTGGCGGTCCCGATAGCAATGGAACGTGATGATGTCGCTGTTGGCGAGCATGACCTCTTTAAGTTCCTCGTCGCCATTCCACACCCCGGACGTAATCGGCTGCGACGGATTGACTTCGTGCGCCCAGACGAACACCTTCTTCAGAAGCGCAATCGAATAGGCACGTCCCTCGCGGCCCATGCTATTCGTCGGTTCGTTATAGAGGTCCCAGAACAGGATGCGCGGATCGTCACGATGTGCAGCAATCACGGTTTTCACGTACTTCTCAAGCAGATGATGCGTGCGCGCGTCGATGACCATCGTGTGTCCGGGCGAGGGGCTCCACGCCCACGAATACCACCCTTCGAGCGGCTCGGGCTGCTTGCCGAGGACGGGATCGCAGTTGACGCCGAACTTGCAGTCGTCGAAGAAGATCGGCACCACCTTGATCTTCGCCTCGTCGCAGATCGCGAGGAACTGGTCGAAGACCTTCAGAAGATACGCGGGATCGTCTTCGAAGACCTTGTACTGGATGATCACCCGCACGCAGTTCATGCCGATCTCTGTGGCGAGACGCAGCTCTTTGCGGATCACTTCGGGCGAGAAGCTCGTCTTATCCCACATCGCCGTGTAGTTGATGGCATTCGCGGGAATGTAGTTGACCCCGCAATACCACGGCTGGGCATTCCCCCACGCCTTCGCCCGCTCGACAGACCAGCGCACATCCTTCGCAGACGCCGCGAGCGCATGCCCCGCCATCATCAGCGCAACAAGACCGACAACCACGCTTCTTCCTTTTCTTCCAATCATTTTCCGTTCTGCCTTTCCTTAGATCCACTCACTCACACGCCAAGCAAAACACTCATTTCATTGAACCCTTGCACATGAGAGGATTGGACATTACACAATATTATTATAACACAATGACTTCCGCACAAGACAATTCATAACCGGCGGCACAACCGGGCATGATCGACTTGCCTTGGTAGAAGAGGTAGAGGCGACCGTCATCATCTCGAAAGATCCCGGGGTGACCCGATTCGCAGGAATTCCACGACCCTGCGCAACCGCAGGGGAAGACGAGACCGTCCGGTCCAAAACGTTTGAAATGGAATCCGTCAGTCGATGTGGCAAGTCCGATTTGCTGACGCTTGTTATTGAATGAGCCTGCGTAGAACAGATACCATGTCTTGCCGATCTTTTCGACCGACGGGGCCTCGATGCAATTCTGCTCCCAGGGCATCACGGGTTCCAAGAGCGGACGATCTTGCGAGAGTTCCGTCCAACGGGAGGACGAATAATCGGACCCATACGGCGCCTTCGCCATGCCGAGCATCTGCCGCTTGCCCGTTTGCGCGTCACGCGACGCGTAAAGGAGGACGAGATCATCGCCCACGCGATAGACCTCGGCGTCAATGGCCTTCGACTTCGACCATTTGTTCTTTGGGGCGAAGACCGGCTCGTCAAAACAGTTGGTAAACCGCAAGCCGTCCGGACTTGTCGCGTACCAGATGGCGTTGTTGGTGATGGCGGGGGTCCAATGCTGATAGAACAGCACGATCTTCCCATCGAGCTTCCGCACACACGGCGCCCCCGCGCTGCCGGCCGGCCGGCCATCCTTGCGCCGAATCATCAAATCGCCGATCCGCCGCCAGGTCACCAAATCCCGACTTTCGGCAACGGCGCAAGACCAAAGTCTTTGGGACGGCATTTGAAGTCCCTTCGTCTTCCGCGTCTCATCGTCCATCGGCGGCAGCGTATAATACAGGAGATAGCGTCCCCCCTGCTTGATCACCGTGGGGTCTTTGGCACAAGGCCGAACCGTACGCGACATATCGCCAAAACGCATCGGCAACGGCCGAAACGAAAGCGAGGCGGCCAGCAGGGGATCAATTCCTCCAAGAAGTAAAGCAAGCGCGAATGCAATTTTCATTTTACACACGCGGGTCAGCGGATGAAGATCTGCATCGCACCGATGTAGGCGAGGGTGTAGCCCTTGCCGTCTTCCGTGAGTTCGGCACGATAGCCGTTCTTTCCGTATGTGAATTCAGGCTCGCCGAGGAAGGCCTCTTCAACCGTGAGGAACGGCAGCCCCGCCGTCTTGATCGCTTGGGGATCGGCAAGACGGATGGATACGCCGTCAAGATCGGCCGTACCGGCGAAGGCGAGCGTGCTTGCCCCTTCCAGAACGAGCCCCGCTTCGTCCGCGAACGAGACATCAGCGAGCTTCAACGCCCCGGTCATCGTGGTCGTTCCCGTGAGCGTGCCGTCCATGAGCGTACCGTCGCCAGCCACACGCGTGAGCGCCTTCGTCTGCGCGGCGAGATCGACCGAGGCTTCCGCGGCGATGGCGAGCGTGAGACCGTTCGCCGCCGTTGCCTTGAGCCACGTGCAGCCGGATTGCGCATCCAACGCAAGCGCGCCCGTGCAGGTGCCACCGAGGAAGTAGTCCGCCGCACCCGTCTTGCGTACCGTCACGGAACCGTTGAGGGTACCGTCGAACGCGGCCACGCCGACATTCGCGAGTTCCAGCGTGCCGCTGAAATCAAGCGTGCCCGTGCCGCAGAGGCGCGAAAGGACCGGAGACGCACCCGAAGCGAGCGTCACGCTCGCAGGCGCCTGCACGATGAGGTCACCCCCTTCCGCGATGCCGTCCGCACGGGCGAGGGAGAGCGCACCCTTGCCGGCGATTACGGTTGACGGAACGGGATCGGACGCCGGAAGCGTGGCCGTGCCAACACCCGTTTTCACATAGGCCGACTCGGAAATCCACTCTTCGTTCACGCCCGTCGTCACCCCCTCGAGCGCACCCAGGTCGCGCACCTGAATCGCATTCACCTGCGCGGCGGAGGCCACTGATGAACGCGTTTTCGACTTGATGTAGATCAATTGCGTCGCCGCCGAAGCCGTAAAGAGGCCCACTGCGTAATCACCGCGCGAGGGCGCGCCGGTCGTCTTCTTGAAGCTGAGATCGACGGAATCGTCAAGCGTCTGGTAGCGGACGAGACCGGGCGTGTTACGGAAATCGTTCACCCAGAGCTGGACGAGATAGCGGTGGCCGGGAACCAGGCGCTTGAGCGTGACCGTGGCATCCTGCGAATTCGACGACGACCAGGCGTTCTTCAAAATCACATGGTAACCAGCCGAACTCGCCGTGTCGGTGGCATCGAAAAAGCAATTGAAACCCCCAGTCATATTCGCAAATCCCAAATCGCCGTTGACATCGGTCTTCGGCGACGCGCCAGCCGCAGCAAACGAAACGCCGTTCATCGTCGCGGTTGAGCCGCTCATCGTGTAGGCATAGAGGAGCGTGCCGTCGTTACGGACATCGGGGTCGAACTGCGATATTTCGGTTCCGTGCCATTCGATCGTCGCGCTCGGGCCGCCCCCGATGCGGCGTACCTGGATGGAATTGATCTGGGTCGCGAGGAACCCGTTTTCCTTACGCACTGTGCCACCCTGTGAGAGACGGATGTCGTGCGTGGTCGCTTCCGCCGTGAACGTACCTGTCACATGTTGGCCGAAGTTTCCCGACGCACGTTCGCACAGACGACAGCCGCCATCGACAATCAAGTTGCGGTAGGGACCATCGCCACGCGAATCATTGGTCCAAATCTGCACGAGATACCGCGCGCCCGTCACCAGACCGTTCAACCGCAGGCCGATGTTGCCCGATTCGGTAAACACACTTCCGCGGAGAAGATACGTGTAGTTGGCCGAGACATTCGCCGTGGCATAACCCGATTGCGAAAAAGCCGAATTGTTCAGCGCCACATCGTCCGAAAGCGTAATGGATTTGCCAAGGCCCTGGGCGGACGTGTTGTTCTTGCGGAAGAGAACGCCATTGACCTCGACGCTGCGATCGGAGAGCGTATAGGCGTAGAGGAGATCGCCGTCCGTCCGCACGTCCGAATCCGCCGTCACGTTCTTCGGCTGTTCCCACGCGATGATGCCCGGTGTAAGGTCGCGCACCTGGATGGCATTGACCTGCGAAGCGCTCTGCACGCTCGAGTCGGTGAACGGCGTGAACGAGATCGTGCGCGATTCCGACGTGGCAATGAACGTGCCCGTCACATACTGGCCGAGACCGTTCGACCGGCGGAAGCGCAGGGTCGGTCCGTCATCGATCCGTTCGGAGCGCACATTGCCCGGCGTTTCGCGCGTATCGTTGACCCATAGCTGCACGAGGTAGGTGTGGTTCGGCAACAGGTTCTTCAGCGTCAGCGTCGCGGTCCCCCATAAGGGCGTCGAGAGACAGCCGCCGACGAGTTTCTGATAGGCGGACGTCATCGTGGCCGTCGCCGTGAAGCTCTTGCAGAACGTGCTCGTGCCCGTGTAGAGGCTCGTGAAACCCGTGCACGCGAGGTCCGCGCCCTCGACATTGCCGTTCGGCGAATAATAGGCATTGAACGTACCGGCGAACGGCACGCCATTGATCGTCACCGCGTTGCCCGCATAGGCATAACGCAGCACGCCGGTCGTTTCCACATCGGCATCGGCCGTGCAGTCCTTCGCCACGCCCCACGCGATGGGCGCATCGGACGAGATGTCGCGCAACTGCACGGCGTTGAAGAACGGCCCGGACGAATTGCCCTTGATGGAAATGGTGAGGGTCGTGTCTTTCGCCCGGAACGTGCCCGTCACGTACTGCCCACGTGCCGCGCCATCGGGATCGCCCGTCGTGAGATCGGCCACACCGTCGATCGTGACCTTTTCGCCGCTCAAGGCCGTGGTCCCGTGATTGCACCAGAGCTGGATGAGATAACGCCGCCCCGGAACCAAACGCCTGAAGGTAATCGTTCCCGTACCGCCCACGGTCGAGGAAAGCATGCCACACCCGAGAAGCGCCTTGTAGAACACAGTGAGCGTCGACGATGTTGCAAGTCCACCCGCCCAGGCCTGGGCCGAATTGTTGTAGGATCCGGTGAAGCCGGTGAACGTCAGATCTTCGCCTCGCGCAGCCGTGCCCGTGGAGTGGCCCGGGAAGTAGACGCCATTGACCGTCATACCGCCGATGACGAAGTCTCCTGTCCCCTTGAAATTGCTCGGCATGACACCATAGGCATAGCGCAGGACGCCCTGCGTCACCACATCCGCATCCCCGGCGACATCCCGCGGCTGCGCCCACACGACACCGCTCGTAGAGACCACGGGACGCGCCACATCGGGCGTGCCGTTCACCCCCACGCGGAAGAGGCGCACGGCCGTGCCGGTGGAAGCGCCGTTCTTCGAAGCGCCGACACGAAACACGGCGGTGTGCTCGCCATCCGCCAGACCCTGGCGGAACACGCGCGTGTAGGGATACTGCAGCGAACTGCTGTAGGACGAATAGAGATCGTAGGCGACGAAGTCGTCGCCATCGACGGAGATTTCCAGCATACCCGCATCCTTGCCCGCAAGAATGAAGGCCGAGATGGCCGTGCCGGTGAACTTGAACGAGCACGTACTTCCAGGCGTCGTGGACCAGAGAATGTCCTGTCCCACGTAGTTGGACCGACAGCCAGTGAGGGTGGCCCAGTCGGGCGTGGAGAAATTCCAGCCCGCGCCGCGCGTCACGGACATCGGATCGATCCAGCAGCCGCGGTCCCAGGACCCCGCATCAAGGAGTGCGGGAAGCGTATACGCGGCCGCCGTCGGAGTCGTCGAGCCCCAGCCCTGGTCGGTCAGGAGCGCACTCACGAGGTCGGCGCCGAACTGGCTGCCCGCCGTATTCGGATGGCAATCCGCGCCATAGGCCTGCCAGGAGAACGTACCGGCGGCTTCCGCATTCACGAGGGCCTTCGCCACGTTGATCGTGGGGATGCCATAATGTTCGGCCACGGCGAGATGGCCGGCATACGGTACGGGGGTCTGTCCCTGCCGCACAAGCGACAGCTCATTGGCGTTGGTGAAGAGGATCATGACGATATCCATCTTCGGATTGGCCCGACGCGCCTGACGCACAATACCCTCCATGCCGTGCACGCAGTCGTCATAGGAGTGTCCGCCGAAACCGTCCTGGTCGTCGTTCACCGCAAACTCGACGAACAGCACATCCGGCACGCCTTTCGCCAGGATGTCCTCCTGGAAGCGGAACGCGCCCGACGTCGAACAGGTCGAGGAGAGACCGGCGACCGTAAAGGAGAGCGTCGCCGAGGGGAAGCGCTGCTGGAGATCCGTCTGCACGATGGGACGGAAGTAGTTCCCCTCCGTAATCGAGCCGCCCAGGAACGCAATGCGTCCCTTCCCCTTCTCGGCAAAGACGCTCGGCGCATTTCGCAGCGCTGTCCGCGTGACAATGGCCCCGCCATTCAACTCGGCGGCAACGGCACTTCCCACAAGGGCCAGCACACCCAGCCCAACTGCACATCGATGAAGAACTGATCTAATCATGACGAACCTCATTTCTCGGTGGTTTTAAGTACTTGAAGGGCGACGCGCGCCTGCCGCAGGAACGGATCGTCCTCGCGCGGACCGATGGCGGATTCCGGCGGCAGCGGATCGAGGAACCCGAGCGCGGCGAGCTGGGCGTCGCTCGGCTTCGCGCTGAAGCTCACGTTGCAGACGCAATTCGCAGCGGGGGCTGAACCGTGCGGCGCGGTTTGGCCCACCACGATGTTGCGCGTGAAGCGATTCGGCGCGGGCGCGGTGGGAAGCGTCGCGAAGTTCGGATAGCGCGCCGTGTAGGCGGCGTTCGTGAAGAAGGGCAAAATGTTGGGGCGGCTCACGAAGTTCTTCCAGTGGGCGGAATTCCAAGGCGTGTAGGAGATCGCCCGCGGGCAGTCGGTGAAGAGGTTGTTGTCCACCGTGTTGTTGTGGCCGCCGTGGATCTGCACGCCGCCGAAATTGCCGAAGCTGCAGTTCTCGAAGCGGTTGCCGTAGATGAACGTGCTCGAGATCGCATCGTCGAGACGAATGCCCGCCTGGCCGCAGGGGGTCCACTTGCCGCCGCTGCCGATGTTGCGCCAGATGTTGTGGACGAAACGCAGCGCGAAGGTGGGGTTGCCCCAGGATTCGCCGCCGCCCTGGTCGTCCGATTCCGTGACCACGCGTTCAACGAGGTTCGAAACCACCACGAAATCATTGCCGTCGAGGCGCATGGCGGAGGAGAGGATGTCGTGGAAATGGTTGTGGCGAATCGTCATGCCGCATCCGAGGCCGTTGATGCCGGGGGCGTAGGTGCGCTTCCGGCGTCCGGAGCGGGAGAAGAGATTGTTCTCCACGATGTAGTCCGCCGGTGTGAGCGTCGTCCGGTCGCCGCCCGTGAAGAGGAGGGCCGCATTGCCGAACATGTCGAACACGTTGCCGCGCAGCGTGACCTGATGCGAGTCGGAGAGCGTGAAACCCGAGATGCCGAAGCGACGCACCACGTTGCCGGCGAGCGTCACACGCGTGAGGTTGCGACCCATGATCGCGTTTCCGCGCCCGTGCTGGAAAACGAATCCGCGGAGTTCGAAATCCGTCACACCGTCGAGCGTGAGGAAAGGCACGTCGGCCCGGCCGAGCACACAGGTCGCGTGGGCAGGAAGATCCGCAGGCGGCCACAGGTAGAGGCGACCGGTCGTACGGTCGATGTACCATTCGCCCGGCGCATCAAGGGCGGCGAGGGCGTTGTGGAGGAAGTACGGATAGTTGGGATGGTAGTGATGGAGACGGTAGTCCGGCGTGTGGGGCGTGAGGGTGAGCGTACCGTGGGCAGGATCGAGCGCGGCCACATGAACAGACCAATCGCCCCAAAGCCAGGTGGGATAGAGGGTGATCATGAGGTCCGGCTCGGCGGCCCAGCGCGACCAGTCGGTGCGCGAAACGGAGATGGTGTTGCGATTCACGTCGCCGGACGAAAAGACGTCCCATCCCGTGTTCGGATGGCGGGCGGGCAGGAGGCGGCGGTCGCCGAGATAGCATTCGGTGATGGCGCCCCGCACCGTGGGGGTCTTCGCAAGGGAACCGTCGGGCTGCATCAATACGCCATAGTCGCCCGTCATATAACCATAGGGCGGCACGGCAGCGTGGGCGTGGGGATAGCCGGCCGCCGCGAGGTCCGCCACGCGCACGGCGGCACGGGCGTTTTCAGGCAGACGTGCGAGCGCGGCGGGGTCGGTGACCGGGGCAAAGTTCTTGACCACGAACCCGCCTTCGAAGATCGGCGTTTCGCCCGGGAGGGCGCACCAGAGAATCGGCGCAGAAGGAGTACCCGCATCTTCGCGCGTGAGAGCGATCGTTTCCGAAAGGGCATACGTGCCGCCCGCGAAAAAGACGGTCACGCCACCCGCCGGCAAGGCGCCGTTCGTGCGGCGCGCGCGCACGGCGGCGCGCGCACGCTGCGGTGTGGCAAAGGGCTTCTCGCGCGTTCCCGGGTTCGCATCCGAGCCGTTCGGTGAAACATAGAAGCATGTTCCCGAAACGGCCAGCGGCGCGTTCCGCGGTGCGAGCGGCGGCAAAGGGAAAACAGGATTCACGCGCGCCGCGCGCCATTGATCGGCCAGGCGCTTCGCGGCAGCGGCATCCGGGTCACGCGTCAAATGGTCGCCCGTCAAGGCCTCGCCGGCCGAGAGCATCTGGAAAAGCGAACAGGAAGCGGCAAAGAAAACAAGAAGTTTTTTCATGGAGAGTGCCTTTAGGTGATTTAACACTGCTCCATTTTAGGACATTTACCGCCTCCTGTCAACGCAAAGATTTTGATCAAATGTCAACTGTCACGTGAACGTCTGATCCGTCTTTGAATGCCTCTCCAAGTTCGGGGGTTTCTTCCGTCGCCTTGAGCGACGTCGTCGGCAGATAGCGATAGTAGACCATCAGCTGCAACGCGCAGAGGCAGGTGCCCATCACCCGATCGTGGTAGGCGTCCTTGTTCTGCCAATAGCCGATTTCACACGGACGTCCCTTCACATCGGGGATCGTTTCGGGAGGTGTCACCATATATTTGGGATACGTGTCACGCATCGCCACATTCCACTTCTTCCAAGCGATGAAATCAGGATTGGCCGCTCCCTTACGCATGCCCGCCTGGTACTTGCACTGTGTCGCATAGTACGAATAGTACTGCGGATTCCCTCCGCCCGGATGCTTCTCCCAGCTGGGTCCCCACTGCCGCATGTAGTCAAGAGCCGACCGCACCTCTTTCGACTGGTATTCGCCCAGCAGTTGCAGTGCAAGGCAGCCTGTGCCCGTCAAACCGTTCGGATTGTTCCCCGCGCAATAGCCGAAACCGCCGTTTTTGAACGCCCGTACCCGAAGGTAGCGAACCGCCTTTTTGAGCGCCGCGTCAAGACCCTCGACCTTCAATTCGGCCATGTGTCCCGCCTTGAGCGCCTGCAAGGCCCACCCGCCGAACGAAAGGTCGTCCCGGGTGGACGCCGCATGAAGTTTGTAGTCCCACCCGCCCGTGGGGGACTGTCCCCGAATGATCCGCGCCAGTCCTTTTTCCGCCGCCTCCTTGACATTCGGATTGCGCGTCATCCCGTAGGTTTCGCAGAGTGCGTAGGTGGCAATCAGAAACGCATACTCGTTCCCGTCGCTGCCGCGAATCTTGAAGGTTCCCCCAGCCTCAAGCAACCCACCCATGAGATAGTCGACCCCACGTTTCACGGTCTCTCCGAATTCCGGCGACTGCGGCGTTTCACCATGGGCCAGGTAGGTCAATACGGCAAATCCCGTCATCGCCGCCGGCGAACTCCCCGTCCACGAACCATCCGACTGCTGCGTCTTCTTAAGCCAGCGCAGGGCCTTCATCACCGCCCGTTCCGTCTCGTTGTTGCCGCCGGTCGTCCCCCGCCCGCCGGTCGCGCTCCGACGGGCCGCGGCGCCGCGTCCGCCGAATCCCCCCGGCACGTTGATGCGAATCGGCGAAACCGCCGCCAATGCCTCCGCGCCGGGCAAGGGGTCCACGTGAGACTCTGTCGGCGTCGTTGTCGTCACCGGCATTGGCTTCGGAATGTCCACGGGGATATTGACCGGCATGTCGATTTCGACCTCTGTCGTAATGTCGTGCGGATCGTCCGGCACATCGGGTGGCGGCGGAACGTCTTCAGTCACATCATTGGGTACTGTCACAATCTCGATCGATTTGCGAGAAGGACGTTCCCCGACGGCAGTCACCACAAACAGGACCGTCACCAGAAGACACGGCACGAGAAACGCCACCAGCGGCGCCGACAGCCGTTCCAGTTCGATGCGGGCCTCTTTGTATTCGCGCGAAGTCGGCGGCCGCCGAAGCCCGCGGACGATTTTCATCAATCTATTTTCCGTGATGTTCATTTTCTTTCCCTCCAGCGACTAACACGCAAACGGGGAAAGAGAATGACACGGAAAATGAAATTATTTTACGAAGAAAGACGAGACCCTCTCGGGGACAGGCCCCAAGGGCCCTATCGGATAGGATGGACGAGGACGCATCCGCCGCGGATCTCAAACGCGGCGCCTGCCGACCGGCAAGCGAGGTCGAGCGCGTCGTACAGCGTCGTATCCGACATACGGGCCGTACGCATCAACGGGAAGCGCCCGTCGGGATGCGACCGCAGAATCAAATCGACATCCAGTTCCGCCGCATAGTCCGACACCGTCAGAAACAATCGCTCCAGCGCTTCATCGAGAGGTTCGTTCTCGTCGAACGCCACGAATCCGATGCGAATGCGCTTCAACTGACGCGCCGTCTCCGAAGCCTTTCCAGCCCCGAAGATATCCCCGATCGGCTTGAGGGTCCCCAGCGGCTCGGTCCGCGTCAAAAGCCGCAGCCGCCCATGCGCGCGCATCGTAAAGCCGCCCGAGGCAGCACCTTGCGCGAGTTCGTCCGCCAAAGTCGCCTTCGTACCGCCGACAGGCGGCAACACGGGGAAGCCGTCTTCCCCGTTGGGACCCAGCGGACACCGCACGATCGTGCGAAAGAGGACGCGGTCTTTCTGCGACGTCGTCCGCACGCGGGCGAGCAGATCGAGTATTGTCTCGTCGGGGGACTGTCCCCCGCGCGACGTACGCGACGCCAGCTTCGCCTCCACCCACCGTTCCGTCGCCACCTTCTGCGACCGCGCCGCATCGTCCTTCAACGCCCGCAGATACCCCTCGAGCTCGCCCACATCGACCCCGCGGGGGACAGGCTCCAGCGCCCCCTCGATCAATGTCACGAGCGAACGCGACGAGAACCCACGCAACTGCATATGCCGCGCCACCTCGACAATCCGCGGATATTCGCCCGCCTGGACGAACAGACGAAACGCCCCCTGAAGGAGCAAGTACGACTCGGCACCGGAAACCGTCTGGCTCGCCCGAATACGCGATTCCTCCGCCGCTTCCGCCGGTGACATCTTGCCCTTCTGCAAGGCCTCAATGAGATCCTCCGTCGCCGCCCGCACCTGTGGTTCGGCCTTCACCAGCTGTTCCCGCGTGAACGCCCCTACCTCACCGACCATCAAGACGCACAAAAGGGACAGTCCCCCTCTCGCCCACCTCCCGAATGGGGACAGACCCCTCAGAAAGACCCCCGCTATAGTTCTCAATGGTAACATTCCCCTTAAGCACGCCTTGAATGGGGACAGACCCCTTTGTCCTGACCCGTTCATTCGCCGATCTCCTTCTCGATCGCCGCCACAAGGCGGTCGAGCCGCGTTTTGATCTGACTGACGGCATTACGCGTAAGTTTGAATTCTCGCGCAACTTCGCCGATTGGGCGTTCTTCTACCGCATATCGACGGTAGACCGCCTTCGACTGCTCCGACACCGCCGTACGCGTCAGCACATGTTCAATCGCGGCCCGTCGCCGCGCGAGACGCCAGTCGAGGTCCAGCAGCTCGGCGGTCTGCTCGGGCGTGGCAATCAGGTCGTCCTCATACGGCACGGTGCGCCCTTCCCCACGCGCCACTTCAGACCGATGCATCGAAACGAGCTGATTACGGATCAATGTCGCCAAATAGGCCCGAAACGGCGTTTCGCCTACCTGAAAACGTCCCGCCCGCAACACGTCGACCAAACGCATAAAGACTTCCTGCACCACGTCGTCGGGGTCCTGCGAGAATCCGCGGACCTTGACGAACTGGACAATGGCCGGTTCATACAGTTCAAAGAACCGCGTCCAAGCCGCCTCGTCCTCGCCTGTCGCCTGGGCCGCCAACCGCGCGAGCAAGGTCGCGGAAGTCTCTGGAAACGCACTCATTCCCGACCTCCTTCCCCTGTCTCGTTTTCACCAATATAATTTGGCGGAACACCATAAAGAGATTCAAAAGTATAAGTTTTATGCTTCTTCAACCCAAACCAAGCCCACCCCGCAAGCGTACCAATGAGAACTATAACGAGAGCGCCCAGCGCCAGGCGGCAGACGGCGCGAAGCGGGTGTACGGACGGACGGGGTGCGGGGTCTGTCCCCCGAAAGGCGCGCGTGG
This sequence comes from Kiritimatiellia bacterium, assembly GCA_045641465.1. Taxonomy (GTDB): domain Bacteria; phylum Verrucomicrobiota; class Kiritimatiellia; order RFP12; family UBA1067; genus RUG572. Next base: position 12,572 of record JAZUGW010000148.1, read on the forward strand.
ACGCATCGGTGGCAAGAAGAGGCGGGAGGATTTCGCTCCAGTTGTACTCAAAGGGTTCGAGCAGAGCGAGAACGTCTGTACCGGGTTCGTACCAGATACCGGTGAGGAGCCGGAACATCGAGATGCCAAACGCATAGAGGTCCGAAGCCGGCGTCGCCTCTTCGCCCGCCCGGACTTCGGGTGCCAGATACCCCAATGTGCCGAGAACTGGACGCGCGAGCGCAGCGGCATCGGAAAAGGTCGCCGTTGTGGAGAGTCCGGCGGCGGACCGCAACACGGGATCGAGAATGCGCGACACGCCGAAATCTGAAAGAACGGCATGTCCTTCGCGGTCCACCAGCACATTTCCCAGCTTCACGTCACGATGCGTCACCCCTTGTTCGTGTATATAGGTTAACGCTTCACGCAGATCGACATACCAGGCCGCCGCCTGAGACTCTGTCACCTGCCCCGCGCGCCGCGCGTCCTCCAAGGTACACGGCGTCCCCGAAGCGTCAAGCACAAGATCCATGGCGAACCAGGCGAGAGGCGACGCCTCGTCCACACCGAGATCGTAGACGCGCACGAGCCGCGGATGCGCCAAGCGCGCCAACAAACGCCCCTCGGCCAAGAACCGTGTCAACAAGGACGCATCGCCCGGACGCGTGAACACCTTGAGCGCCCGCCGCGTTCCCAACTCCACATGCTCGGCTTCATACACGGCCCCCATCCCGCCGCGTCCCAAGAGACGCAGAATCCGATAGGCCCCCAGACGTTCACCCGCCTGCAGATTCATGCGCCAGCCTTTTCACAGAACGCCACGAGACGACGCGCAACCGCATCTTTCGACAACAACGGCAACGGCTCGATACGTCCATCCGGGAAAACCAGCGTCACACGGTTCGTCGTCGTGCCGAATCCGCAGCCTTTCTCCATCACGTTATTGCCCACCACGAGATCGAGTCCCTTCTCACGGCATTTACGCGCGGCCTCCGCAGCCGGAGCCCCCGTTTCCGCGGCAAACCCCACACGCACGAGACGACGCAAGCAGATTTCACCCTTCTTCAACGCCCCGTTCAGCGTCTTGAGGACATCGGGATTACGCACGAGTTTCAACGTGCCATCCATCTCGGACTTCTTCATCTTCGCGTCCGCACACACCGCCGGCCCCCAGTCCGCCACCGCCGCCGTCATCACGAGCGCCACGGGGTCTGTCCCCTTCGCCGCCGCCAGCAGAGCCGCTTTCACAGCCGCCAGCAGATCACGCGCCGAAACAATGTCCACGCGGTCGACCCCCTTCGGCGTCTTCAGCACAACAGGCCCCGCCACGAGCGTCACCTTGTGTCCGGCCCGCGCAGCCACCCGCGCCACGGCAAAGCCCATCCGTCCCGTCGACGGATTCGAAAGGAAACGAACCGGGTCGAGATATTCACGCGTGGGACCTGCCGTAACAATGAACTTCATGGGAGATTCCCCTTTGTCAATCCCAATAACCCGGACGCGGCGGCTTGACCCCCGCACGCTTCATACGCCAGCGCACAATGCACACGATCAATGCGTAATAGGCGAAGAGACCCGAAATCGCAAATATCCAAAGGGACGTGTCGTTCGTGTATCCAAGCTGGCTGTCCTCCGCCATCCGTACACCCCATCCCGCGAACGCAAAAAAAGCCGCTCCTCCCAGAGCCAACCAGAATCTTTTCCACGTATAGCGCGTCGGGTGCATGGGCTCACTCCAGTCAGCAGTTGACGATCGATGCGGCCCACGCCGGATAACGCGTTCGGATCTCCGTCGGCGCCCCCGAGAGAGGATGGTTGAATTGCGCCGCCAGCGCATGAAGACAGTGACCCGTCTGATTTTCGACGGCAAACGCGCCATAGAGGCGGTCGTTTACAATGTGCAACCCCGCAAACGCGAGCTGCGCGCGAATCTGATGCGTGACGCCCGTGTAGATCGTCACTTCCAGCAGCGTCCGCTCTTCATTGCCACACCGCGTCAGCGCGAGCGGCCGATACTGCGTGACCGCATGCAACGGCGCCGCACGCACTTTCTGGCGCGCACGCGAAATGTCGATCATCCGGCAGAACGGCAACGTCGGATCGTGGATGAGGTCGTTCTCAAGCGTCGCCCCCACGGCCACGGACCCCTCCACCAGCGCCAGATAGGTCTTCTTCACCGTCTGGTCGGCGAACTGTCCGCGCAGATTGGCAAAGGCTTCCGCCGTACGCGCCACGAGAACGAGGCCCGACGTGTCGGCATCGATGCGATGAATCGCCCCCGCCATCAACGGTTGATCGCCGAGTTCCGTACACTCGGGATAGCGCACCACAACGCCGTTCATCAACGTACCGACCTCTTTGCGCGAAAGCGGTTGCACGGGCAGACCGGCCGGCTTGTCGAATGCAAGCAAGGCGCCGTCTTCGAAAATCGGCTGCACGCGGACGGATCGGTCGGGCGTCACGCGATTGTCGCTCATCTCCGCAAGCGACACCACACGGATCGTTTCACCGCCCCTCAGTTTGAGTCCCTTGATCGCGGGGCGTCCGTCCACAAGCACGCTCCCTTCCGCACACGCCTCACGGCAGAACGCGCGCGACGAGGTGGGATAACGCGAAAACAAAGCGGCGTCCAACCGGACGCCAGCTTCGTTTTGAATGAACTCTTGGTTCTCAATCATATCGATCAGTCATCATCGAGGGCAAGGGCCCTAAACCTTCCCAGCTCTTATTCGACGACCAGGGCAGGTCGGTGTCTTCCGCCGAATCTGCAATGCATCCCGCCAGAAGACCGAGGCCGAGGGCACCCGCCAACACGAGCGCCCACGACCACGCAGACTTATTCGCTGAACACATCGTCGCCCTTCATGGCTTCGGCCTGCTGCCAGTCGCCCAGCACATCCGCAATCACGAGGTTCTTGCCCGCGACGCTCTGGCGCAGACGCACACGACCGACGAACTCACCGGCAGGACCCGCAAAACCCTTGCGGCGGATGCCCATTTCGAGCTGCGGGAGGATACCCGTGCGTTCCGGCCCGAGCAGTTCCTTCATCGCCTCATCCGAGAACTCGATCACCGCATACATGAACTGCGTGTTGATGTCGACGATCTTGCCCTTGTTGCCGGCCGTCACATTCGTGCCCGCCGCCGACTGGTGACCGCTGCCCGGATCGCGGTTCTTCATGTCCTGCAGGAGCTTCTTGAGCTGGTCAACGACCTTCTCCTTCTTGGCGAGCTCTTCCTTCACGGCCTCCGTCTCGTCCTTCTGCGTCTGGAGCTCTTCCTTCACAGACTTGATTTCGGAGTTGAGGTCTTCAATCTGCGTCTTCAGCTTGCTGATGTTCTCCTCCAGCTCGGCCTTCTTCGCTTCGAGGTCGGAGATCTGTTTCTTCTTCTCCTCGATCGTGATCTTGTCCTGACGCATCTCCGGCGGCAGCTTGTTGAACGCCGTCACGAGATTCTGGAGCTTCGTGCGAGTCGTCGCCAGTTCGGCGCGCGTATTGTTGAGCGCCGTCTGCTGCGCCTTCGCGCGGTCGACGAGTTTGTCGAGCACTTCCTGCGCCGTACCCGGGCCCTTCTTCACGAAGTCGCCAGGATTGGCCGCATCCGGAATCTTGTTGCCTTCCGCATCGAGCTTGTAGAGCTGGCGCGACTGGATGCGCTCCGCGTCCTTCCAGTTCACCTTCTCGAGATTCTGCTCTTCGAGCTGCTGCGGATAGTCCTCGAGGAGATTCTCCGTCTCAGGCGTCTCGACAGCCTTCGCTTCGATCGGGGAGACGTCCTTGCGGGCCTCCTCGACAGTCGCCGGCTTCGCGGGGTCGACCTTCTCGATTGTCTTCGAGAGTGTCGCCAGCGTATCCTCGAGCTGACGGTTTCGGTCCTTCAACAACTCCTTCTTCCCATACAAATTGTACTCAAAATACAGCGAGGCAGCCGAGACCGCCAGGATCACGTAAACGAGCGCATGTAAAGCCTTGTTCATCTTTTTTAAACCTCTTTCACAACATGTTTCGGAAAGCTGCCAACCGACTGTGGGCCTTCACGGGTAATAAGCATAATGTATTTTCGTCGATTTGTCCACGATAAAATCGAAAAAAATTTTTCACATACCTCTTGACTTAAAGTGAAACTCCACCCCCAAGTGCCTTGTAGAGGGCGATCAGATCGAGCGTAATCGTGCCGCGACTGACGGCCAAAGACTCTTCCAGGGACAGCAAAGAACGCTGTGCATCCAACACGTTGTTGAAGTCTTTCAACCCGTTTTTGTACAAGTCGTTCGAAATATCCACGGCCGCGCGGGCCGCCTTCACGGCGCCCTGAAGCGACTGATAGCGGTGATATTCCTGCGTGTAGGCGCTGTAGGCATTACGCGTTTCGCCCAATGCCGTCATCAGCGCGAGCTCGTAGTTGAGCGCCGCCTCGTTCATCTTCGACTCTTCCTTCTTCATGTTCGCGATCAGGTTGCCGCCCTGGAAGATCGGCCAGCTGAAGCTCGGCCCGATCGAAGCCAGGAACGAATCGCGGCGGAAGAACTTCGCCGTTTCAACGCTGTCGAGCCCGAGCGAACCGTTGATGTAGAACTTCGGGAAGAGGTAGCTGCGCGCCACGCCGACGTTCGCGGACTGCGCCGCGAGCGCGCGCTCGGCCGCGCGCACGTCCGGGCGGCTGCGCACGAGATTCAGCGGAATCTCGGCGAGACGCTGCGGCGCCACGACCCAGTCGCGGTCCGACAGCGGTTCGAGTTCCGCGTGCAGCTGACCCGGCGTCGTGCCCACAAGAATCGCCAGCGCGTTCTTGCACACTTCTTCTTCCGCGAGCAGATTCGGAATCGTTGCACGCGTCTGCTCCACATTGTACTTCGCCTGATTCACCGCGAGCTCGTCGCCGATGCCGGAATCGAGACGCGACTTCAGAATGTCGTACGTCTCGCCCTGCAGCTTGAGGTTCGCGCGCGCCACGCGCAGACGCTCCTGCGCCGTACGCAGCGTGATGTACTGGCGGCCGATTTCGGACGACAGCGACACCCACGCGGCATCCACGTTGCACTGGGCCGCATCGAGCATCGCCTCGGACGCTTCCAGCGCACGACGCGTACCGCCGAAGATGTCGATTTCCCACGTCGCGTCAAAGCCGCTGTTCCAGTGGTTGCCATGGGAGTTCTTGCCCGATCCCCACCGCTGGCTCGTGAAGCGATGCGCCCCGCTGCGCGTATAGGTGCCGTCCAGCGAAACATTCGGCAGGAACGCCGCCTTGCTGCCCACCACGGCCCAGCGCGCCTGCAGCAGACGCTCCTGCACGATCAGGTAGGAGAGGTTGTTCGACACCGCGTGGCCGATGAGGTTCGTGAGCGTCGCGTCATTGAACTGCGCCCACCACGCACGGATCGAGTCCGCCGTGATCACCAGACGCGGATCTTCGTTCGTCGTCGCGGGCTTGAACTCGCCCGACGCCGTCTTGTTCGTCGTCGGATAGCCGGCATCCGGCACGGCGCTCGACGGAAGGTCGTACTTCGGCTCTTCGTAGTTCGGCCCCACGCTCGGCAGGCTGGAACAGCCCGCCCAGAAACCCGCGGCCGACGCGGCCAACATCACAATCTGAATCTTCTTCATTTGATAAGTACCCTTACTTATTGCTCGCACTGCGATCCTTGAGAATAATGCCCTTGATCCACTCACGCCAGGTCTGGAAGAGCGCGTAGAGTCCCGGCACGAGCAAGATGCCGATGCCGACGGACGCCGCCATGCCCCAGAACTCCGTCGTACCGAGATGGTGACGGCTGGTCGCGCCGGCGCCCTTCGCAATCATCATCGGCAAGGTACCGAGCAACGTCGTGAGCGCGGTCATCAGAAGCGCGCGCAGACGCTCGCCCGCCGCGGAACCCGCCGCCTCGACGATCGAGTAGTTTTCCTGTTCGTGCTTGTCCTTCGCGAATTCGACGATGAGAATCGCGTTCTTCGAGGCGAGGCCGACGAGCAGCACGAGACCAAGCTGCGCGTACACCGAAAGCGGGAACGGCGAACCCGTCGTGTAGATGCCCCAGTAGCGGAGGCCGAGGAGCGCACCCAGTACGGCCACGAAGATGGAGAGCATCACCGGCAGCGGAATCGTCCACGACTCGTACTGCGCCACGAGGAACAGGTAGCCGAAGATGACGGCCAGCAGGATGAGCGGCGCCGCCGTGCCTTCGTTACGCGATTCCTGGAATGCGAGCGCGCCCCATGCGTAGCCGAAACCTTCCGGCAGTTCCTTCGCGAACAGTTCGCGAAGCTCGCTCATCACCACGCCCGACGCCTGGCCCGGCTTCGGGATCACGGTGATGTTCGCCGCCATGTACTTGTCGCGCGTCTTGGTGATACGCGGCCCGAGCTCGCGCTCGATCGTGCCGAGCGAACCGATCGGGATCATGTTGCCCGTTTCGCTGCGCACGTAGAGGCGTTCGACGTCTTCCGGCTTCGCACGCCCTTCATACGACGACTGCACGGTCACGCGGTTCACCTGCGTACCGAGGTTGACGTCGTTCACATAGCGCGAACCGAGATAGTTCTGCAGCGTCGAATACACCGTCGCGACCGGCACCTTGAACATCTCGGCCTTCACGCGGTCGAGATTGAACTTCAAGTGCGGCGTCTCCGCGTTGAAGCCCGCGAAGGCCGTCATCACGCGCGGATTCGCACGCAGCTTCTCCAAGAGCTTGTCCATCTCCGCCGCCAGGTGGTCCGTGCTGGAGTCCTCCTTGTTCAGCAGGTGGAAGACGATGCCGTTGGTGTTGCCGAGGCCCGGGATCGCGGGCGGCGTGAAGATGTTCCACTTCGGTTCCGGAATCGCCAGAAGCAGTTCCTGGAAGCGCTTGCACAGCATCTGCGCGCTCTGGTCCGCGCGCGGACGCTCGCTCCAGTCCTTGAGGTCCGCGACGAGCAGCGTCTGGTTTTCACCACGGCCGCCGACCATCGAGAAGCCCGTGATGGACAGCACGCTCTTCACTTCCGGTTCCTTGCGCAGCAGTTCCACCGCGCGCAACGCCACGTCACGCGTACGGTCGCGCGCGCTGCCTTCCGGCATTTCCATCGAGATGAACACCACGCGCTGGTCTTCATCCGGCAGGAAGCTCGTTTCCGCCTTCTGGAAGAACTGGATCGTCAGGAGGATCGTCAACACCAGCAGCGAGCCCGTCAGCAGCAGACGGCGCGCGAGCCACTTGGCGCACATCACGAAGAAGCCCTTGAAGCGCTCCACGCCCCAGTTGAACCACGCGAGCGGACCGTGCTTGAACGGACGCGCCTCGCGCAGGATGAGCGAGCACAAGGCCGGCGCGAGCGTCAGCGCGCACAACGTCGAGAAGCACACGGCCGCCGACAGCGTCACGGAGAACTGCTGGTAGATGCGGCCCGTAATGCCGCTCATGAAGCCGACCGGCACGAAGATGCCGAGCAAGACGAGCGTCGTCGCGATAACGGCCGAGGTCACGTCGCTCATCGCCTGGATGGCCGCTTCCTTCGAATTGAGGCCGCGCGTTTCGATGAGGTACTGCACACGTTCGACCACGACGATGCAGTCGTCCACCACCACGCCGATGGACAGCACGAGGCCAAACAAGGTCAGCAGGTTGATCGTGTAGCCCAGCACGGCCATCAGGATGAAGGTCGCGCAGATCGACACCGGAATCGTCAAGCACGGAATGAGCGTCGCACGCCAGTCCTGCAGGAAGATGTAGCACACGAGCACCACGAGGAGGAACGTGATGACGAGCGTTTCCACGATTTCCCGTACGCACATGCGCACGTAGTCGGTCGCGTCGTACGGCACGCTCCAGTCGAGGTCTTCGGGGAAGGTCGACTCGAGTTCCTTCATCGCCTTGTAGATCTTGTTCATCGTGGCAATCGCGTTCGCGCCCGGCTTCTGGGCCAGGGCGACCGACACGGAGTTCTGTCCATTGAACTGGCCCGCGAACATGTAGTTCTCTTCGCCGACTTCCGTGCGGGCGATGTCGCAGAGGCGCACCAGGCCGCCGTTGTCGTCGCGCCGCACCACGATTTCATTGAATTCCTTCGGCGACATCAAGCGGCCCTTGCCCGTAAGGGTGTAGGTCTTCGCGGCGTTCGCAGGCAGCGGGCTCGCGCCCACCGTACCGAGCGAGGCCTGCACGTTCTGCTTCGTCACCGCGTTGATCACTTCTTCGGAGTTCATGCCCTGCGCCGCCATACGCTGCGGATCGAGCCACACACGCATGGCGAGCTTCGGACCGTACACCGTCGCTTCGCCCACGCCCGGGATTCGCAGCA
>JAZUGW010000149.1:0-13458 GCA_045641465.1 Kiritimatiellia bacterium
CCGTCTGCACGGAAACGTCTCGGGTGCGGGCGCGCTGGTGGCGGGTCCGGTGGTCGAGGACATCGCCGCCGGCGCGACGACCTGCGCGAGCGCGGCGGTGGCGGCAGCCGTTCCCGCGGCGGGCGCGGTGGTGGCCGGTACGCGCACGGTGTCCGTGGCCTTTGAACGTGGCAGCGGCGTCTTCGAGGCGGCGGTTTCGCGTTCCGTCCACGTGACCAATGTCCTCTATGCCGCCTGGGGTTCGGTGCCGGGCGGCGAGACGCCGGAATCGTGGGAACACGTCGAACGGGTGGCGCTGGTGCTGCCCGAGACCGAACGGCTGGCGGTGAAGGTGCCGGGCTGGGGCGAGGAGGTGTTTGCGCTGCGGCTGTTCCTTCGGGCATGGACGCCGTATCCGTTCGACACCGAATTGAGGTGGATCGAGTCCACGGGCAACGAGTGGATCAACACCGGCTGGGTGGGGGCGTTCGGCGACGCCTACGACATCAAATGGCGCGAAGAGGGCGGTGGCAACTTCTTTGTCTGCGGTGCCTACACGGGCAGCACCGCCAAGCGGTTCACGGTGGCGCAGTCGTGGATCAATACGGGCAAATACGGTGGCAGTCTGCAATGCGGCTATGACGGTTATTTGTCCGGATCCTATTTCATGCAGCGGGGTGTGGATTTCGTCACGCACACGGAATACAGTTCGGGATTCCAGGCGATGAAGGGCTCGGTGGACGGGGCGCCGCAATTCCTTTTCGCCAGCAGTACCGCCACGGCGGCGCCGGCCTGTACGTCGCCGCTGTATCTCTTCGCCCGCAACTGCTCCAGCACTTCGGTGGACCATAAGATGACGGGACGCATCTACTACTGCACGATCACCCATGATGGCGAGACCGTGCGCGATTTCCGTCCGGTGCTGAAAGACGGCGAAGCGGGGATGTACGACTTCGCCAACGACAACTTCCATGCCAACATTTCGGGCACGGGCGCGTTCGTGGCGGGTCCGGCGGTGCCGGAGTCGAATGGGCGTCCGGGCACGGTGGTGTCGTGTTCCGACATTTTCATGTGCGCGATTCCCACCGGCACGACCGTGGTGAAAGGCGTGTATGCGACAACGGCCGACTTCACGTTCTCGCTCGGTTCGGCGGGCGCGGCGAATTCCGCCCGCATCTACTGCGAATACGGCACGTTGCCGGGCGCGCTCGATTCCTCGGTGCTGGTCAAGGCGGCGATGACGCCCGGCGAGAGCGACTCGTTCACGCTGTCCGGATTGTCCGCGAACACGACCTACTGTTGGCGGATTGTCGCCGAAACCGATGTGGCGCATGAGGTGGGTACGGGCACGTTCACCACGCAGGGCGCGTATCGCACGGTCTCATTGGGAGAAGTGCTGACTGGACAGCATGGAGAGACCTATGGATGCCATCTGGAGTTTGGTCCGGCGGTGCAGGGCGAAACCTGCCGGCTGGTGCTCGCCTATGGCGCAACCGCCGGGGGCGTGGACCTCGCTAGCTGGGAAGGGTGCATCGCGGCGGGAACGGTGACACCGGACACGACGTCGATGGATTATGCGTTCCCGTCCGGAATCATCGACGGCGCGTATCACTATCGCTTCTATCTCATTGCCGACGGCACGGAGCTGCCAGGCGTCGCCGAACTCGAATACCTTGAGTCCACGGGACGGGAATGGATCGACACCGAATGGATCGGCGGCTACGACGATGACTATGATTTGTCCTTCCGCAGCCTGAATTCGACCACAAAGTGGTTCATGCTGGGCGCGTACGGCAGGACCGTCAACGACCGCTACACGGTGATGCAGGCCGATGGCAAATACGAGTCGGCGATCAATGGCCAGTTCGTGGCGACAAGTCTCGCGGTGACGAACAATGTCGACATCCACTTCACGTCCTCGCTTCACCAGGGTGCCCTGCGGGTGAGCGCCGGCCAGGTTGGAAAAACCATGGTGACCGCCACGTCGACATACGCGGTGGCCAGTACCTGTACCAACGTCACGCAGTATCTTTTCTGCCGCAATTGCGGCAACACGAGCGTGGACAACGTTTCGGCGGCGCGTCTCTACTCCTGCGCCATTGACCACAATGGCACGCGGGTGCGAGACTTCGTGCCCTGTGTGAAGGATGGTGAGGCCGGACTTTACGATCGGGTACGGGGACGCTTCCATGGCAACATTTCGGGCGAGGGTGCGTTCATTGCGGGTCCGGTCGTGGGCGGTGGCGCCGCGGCCATCTATTCCTACACGGTGCCCACGAACGGTGTGGGTTTCACGGGCATCCTGAAGAGCGAAGTCGTGCGCACGATCACGATGTCGTCGGCGGGCAATCGCTACGCGCTGAGCGGGTCCATCGATTGCCTGGGAATCGGCACCACCTATCCGTTCTTCGAGTATTGGATGGAAGGTGATTCGGTCACCAACGTGGTGGCGTTCGCGGGGGTGACGGCGGACGACGGACTCGTCGACCGCGAATACTCGGCGGTGGTGGAGATTGCGGACTGGAACCGGACGGTGAATTTCCGGTTTGCGGTTTCCAATGTCTGCGCGCTGGCCGATGGCGGGTTCATTGGGTGGCGCGATGCGTCCCAGATTTCTCGAGTGGAAGTGAAGGACACGGCCACCTACGTCTGGCAGGACGTGAATGGCGACTGGAACGGCGACTGGACGAACGCCCTGCACTGGGCTTGCAGCAACGGCGCCAATGGCGTCGGCTATCCGACGGCAAACGCCACCGCGGTGGTGTCGAACTGTACGGCCGTGATTACGATGCCGGACGGGATCGTTCAGGTCACCAACATGTTCTTCAATGCGAAGGACACCGATGTGACGTTCTACAATGCGGCTAACGCCGCCACGCTCAAGCCGTACTCGACCTACTACCCCGGCGACACCACGGGTACGCCGTGGAACACGCGCGTGGTGTTCGATGGCGTGACGCACGCGAAGCGCAGTCCTACTACGGCCCTGAGCATTGGCAGCGGCGAGACCTTCGTGCTGCGGGGCGGGGCGACGATCAACTCCACGGTGCTGGACATGATCAATACCGAGAACAAGGGCTACACGGGCCGGGTCGAAATCGGCGCGGGTTCGCGCTGGCCGACGACGGACCAGATTTCCACCCTGCGTCTGGGCGGTGATGGTGTGATCCGGGTGGACGGCGAATTGAATGTCAAGGAATTCAAGATCGGCCAGTATGGCTATTGGGGCGGCGGCACGTTGGAGATGGGCGGCGAGGCGCCGGTGGTCCATATCGGAAAACTGCTCCGTTGCTGGAACGGCAAGGAGTACACCGTGGCATCGCATGTGGCGTTCGATATTCCCGCAAACGGCTGGCTTTCCGCGCCGCTCCTGGGCGGAACCTCCGCCGATCCGCTCGCCGGCGGCACGGAAAGCGCCAACGTTGCAGCGAAGCTGTGCATCGAAGTTCGAGCCGATTCGGCGCTCATCGCGGCGCGCAATGGCTATAGGGATGAAATGCGGGTGCCGCTCATCAGCTGGCCCACCGGCATCACCGTCAATCGCATCACGTTGGATCCCGGCAATGAAAGTCGGGTGCGTTTCGCCTGGACCTATGGCAATAGTGACAGCGAGACTTCGGACGGCAATCCGCCCACGGGTCTCGTCGCCTACGTGCACGGCAATGGCGGCACGGCAATCTTCCTCAGATAGGAGAATTTGAAATGGATCTGGTATCTCGTCGGACATTTCTTTGGGGAACCGGCGCTTTCGCGGCGATGATGGCCCGGGGCGAAATCCCGCGTCCGTTGGCGCGTTTCGGAGTGGTCACGGATTGCCATTATGCGGACATCGCGGCTTCGGAGAATCTGGACTATCGGGGGGCGAAGGCTCGGCTGCAGAACGTGATTGCCGCCTGCGAACGGCACCAGGTCGATTTCGTGGTCGAGCTGGGCGACTTCAAGGACAATTCGGGTGGCGCGCAGGCGACGCTGTCGAAACTGGATGAAATCGAATCTGTCTTCGCCTCGTTTTCGGGTGGACATTACCACGTGCTCGGCAACCACGACGTCGACTGCATCAATAAGACGCAGTTCCTTTCGCACATCACCAATACCGGCTTCAGCACGGCAACTGCCTATTATTCGTTCGAGCGCGGCGGGGTGACGTTTATTGTACTCGACTGCGACTACGCAAGCGATTCCGATGCCGACCATTTGATCAACGGCGGAATAAATTGGGCGACGCTGTTCATTCCGCCGGCGGAACGGACATGGTTGAAGTCCGTGTTGGAGGCGGCGGAGGGGCCGGTGGTGGTGTTCTGCCACGCGCCGTTGGATCCCGTCGATACCGGCCATGCGGTGAAGAACGCGGCGGCGGTACGTGCGCTGTTGGAGGCGTCGCACAAGGTGACAGGCGTGTTCTGCGGACATAGCCATTTGAACTCGCGGTGCAGCTGCAACGGCATCAACTACTACACGCTCGCATCGCAGGTCGAGAGCGGGTGCGCCTATGAAGTCGAGTGCTATGCCCAAGGCGTGGCGGTAGCTCGGCAGGGTTAGTCGATTATTTCCAGTTTCCGTTTTACATTGACCTGACGGCGGTTCTTTTGGTAAGATACTGACAATGATTTCAAACTGAAAACCAAAGGAAAACAAAATGAACCAGAGCAGAAGAGATTTTCTCAAGGGTACGGCTTGGATGGGCGCGGCGGCGCTGGCGGCGGGCGCTATGGCGCAGGACGCGAAGCGGGGGCTTCCGGGCCAGGAAGGCTCGATGACGGCGTATGCCGACAAGCCGCTTGCGAATCTGCGCGTGGGCGTGGTGGGCCTCGGTCGCGGCATGGCGGGCGTGACGGGCTTCACGCTTGTGCCGGGCGGATACGTCTCGGCGATCTGCGACATCAACGCGGCGCGTCGCGGCCGTACGCTCAACTGGCTCAAGGGCAAGAAGGCCCCGGTGCCGAAGGTGTATGGCGACAAGGGTCCGGAAGACTGGAAGCGCATGTGCGAAGATCCCAATGTGGATCTCATCTACAACGCGACGCCGTGGGAGCTGCACGTGCCGATCGCGCTCTATGCGATGAAGTGCGGCAAGCACGTGGTGACGGAAGTGCCGAGTGCGTTCACCGTGGATGAATGCTGGGAACTCGTCGAGACCTCCGAGAAGCTCAAGCGCCACTGCATGCAGCTCGAGAACTGCTGCTACGGCGAAAGCGAGATGCTCGCGTACAACCTCGTGCATCAGGGCCTGCTCGGCGAGATCACGCACGGCGAAGGCGCGTACATCCACGATCTGCGTACCTACAACTATGGCAAGTGGAACGAGGCGACGGCGGGCGGCGGCTATTGGAACTACTGGCGCCTGCGCCACAATGTCCAGCACGGCGGCAACCAGTATCCGACGCACGGGCTGGGACCGATCTGCATGGACATGGACATCAACCGTGGCGATCGTTTCGACTTCCTCGTCTCCGTCGATTCGAAGCAGGCGGGCTTCGAGGAACTCGGCCGCACCTACAAGGGCGATTCGGCGGACGACAAGTGGCGCCGCGGCCTCAAGGTGAAGATGGGCGACATGAACACGACGATCATCCGGACGATGAAGGGCCGCACGATCATGGTGCAGCACGATGTCGGCACGGCGCGTCCGTACAGCCGCCTCAACCTCATCCAGGGTACGCGCGGCGTGCTGCAGGACTACCCGCTGCGCATTGCGATCGAAGGCAAGCTCGGCGCCGGCGCGCACAACTACAACGATAAGCAGACGGACGAGATCCGCAAGCAGTACATGCACCCCCTGTGGAAGCAGGCCGGCGAAATCGCCAAGAAGATCGGCGGTCACGGCGGCATGGACTTCCTGATGGTGCTGCGTTTGAGCTACTGCCTGCAGAATGGTCTGCCGCTGGATATGAACGTCTACGATCTCGCGAGCTGGTGCTGTCTGTGCGAGCTCACCGAGAAGAGCGCGGACAATCGCGGTCGCTCGATGGACATTCCCGACTTCACCCGCGGTGGTTGGAAGACCGCGAAGCCGCTCGGTCTCGTCGACGTCGATCTCGGCAAACTCAAGTTCAACGCCTAAGCCGCGAGAACGGGTGGATTCGTCCGCCACGGCCCCGCCCGCGTCCGTACGCGCGGCGGGGTTCGGTTTACGGCGAAGGCGTGCAGTGGATTAATCTGTTCGTTTCTGTGGATTTTGGACGTTTCCCGCGTACTTGAGGGTGATGCCTTTCTTTTCCTTCTGTTTTTTAGTAGACAGATGCGAGAAAAAGGCGTATCATTTAAGAAAACCTTTATGGGGCGATTGGAGAAAAAATAGATGATCATCGTAATTCGCAAGAATGCAGGCGCAGAGAAGCTTGAAAAGTTGGAAGCTTGGCTGCGGGAACGTGGTGTTACGCCGCATGTTTCCGTGGGCGAGCGCCAGACGATTGTGGGCTGCATTGGCGATGTCTCGCGGATTGACGAGGGCATGCTCTCGGCGATGACGGATACCGTCGCCTCCGTCAAGCGCATCCAGGAACCCTACAAGGCGGTGAATCGCCAGTTCCATCCGGCTGATACGATTGTCGAGGTGCCGGTGAAGGGCGGCGAGTCGCTCAAGTTCGGCGGCGGCAATTTCCAGGTGATCGCGGGGCCGTGCAGCGTGGAGAGCGAAGAGCAGGTCGTGGCGATCGCGAAGGCCGTGAAGGCCGCCGGCGCGACGTTGCTGCGGGGTGGCGCATTCAAGCCGCGGACCTCGCCTTATGCGTTCCAGGGCCTCGGCAAGGACGGTCTGAAGATTCTGTCGGTTGCGAAGAAGGAGACGGGGCTTCCAATCGTGTCGGAGATCATGGACCCGCGTGAACTCGAGCTGTTCGAGGATGTCGACATCCTGCAGATCGGTGCGCGCAATATGCAGAACTACGAACTGCTGAAAGAGGTCGGTTCGCACTCGAAGAAGCCGGTGCTGCTCAAGCGGGCGTTTTCGGGCACGATCAAGGAACTGCTCATGAGCGCCGAGTATGTGCTTGCGAGCGGCAATCCGAATGTGATTCTCTGCGAGCGCGGCATCCGTACGTATGAGACGGCGACGCGCAATACGATCGATCTGACCGTGGTGCCGCTGCTGCATCGTAAGAGCCATCTGCCGATCGTGGTGGATCCGTCGCATGCGACAGGCGTCGCGTCGCTCGTGCAGCCGCTGTCGATGGCGGCGACGGTGATCGGCGCCGACGGTCTCATCATCGAAGTCCACAACGACCCGCCGCACGCGCTTTGCGACGGCGCGCAGAGTCTCACGCCGGAAATGTTCGGCGAGACGATGAAGGGCATCCGCAATGTGCGGCCGTTCGCCTGCCGATGAAAGAGTCAAAGGTTAAAGATTAAAAGTTAAAGATTGAAGGTTGAAGATTTGAAGGAAACGCTCATCTTCAACCTTTAGCTTTTTGGGCGATTGCTTCCGTTAATCTCTAATCTCTAACCTTTAATCTTTAACCTTTAATCTTTAACCTTTAATCTGTTGTTTGTGGTATAATCGTGCCTATGAAAATCAGAGTTTTAGCATGGTTGGCGGTGTTGGGGTTGTTTGGGAGCGCAGTCGGCGGTACCGACATTCGGGGCGCTGTGCTCTGGCTGGACGCCGCCGATTCGGCGACGTTTGGATATGATGTCGGCGGCGCGGTGGCGACGTGGACGTCGAAGGACGCCACGCGGCGCGTGGCCCATGCCGTCGGCAACCTGCCTCAGCTCGCGAAGACGCCGGCGGGATTGCCCGCTGTGGACTTCGGCCGCATGGGGTCGGGGTGCGATCTGCGTTTCCCGCGCCTGACGGGCGTACGGACCGCCGTCCTGGTGGGGCGCTTCACCGCCTCTCGTCTCTGCCATTTCCTCTGCGACGCCACTCCCGGGGGTGAATATGCGTTCCATCGTGGTGACGACGGAGCCTACTGCGACAGCACGTTTGCGAAGGTCGCCCGAGTCTGGAACGGTACCTGCCTCGTCGAGGACCCGGACGAGGAAATTCTGCCCGGCGATTCGTTCCAGGTCGTTTGCATCGAATTGCGCCAGGGAGCCTCGGTCGACTCGCTCACGAACGACCGGCAGTTTCACGGACGCAACGGCGGACGCGCCCTCTGTGAGGTGCTCGTCTACGATCGGGTGCTGTCCGAGGCTGAACGTCTGGATGTGATCCGTCAGCTGCAGGCCAAGTGGAAGATCAAGGATTCGCCGACATCGTGTACGACGCGGAACCGCGACTGGAATCTCATTGCGCGCGACATCGCGAACTGGGACAAGAAGATTCCCAAGTGCACGCGCGAGCAGGCCGCGAACGTGGCGGCGTGCATCCTCCCGGGTGACCGCGATCCGCTTGACGTGGCGCTGCGCCGCGCCCGCGCGCTGGTCGACGATCTCGCGGGCGAAGTGGATCTCGCCGCCGAAAAGGCCGAGCTTTCAGCCTTGGCCGCGAAGGCCGGCGCCCCCCGTGATGTCCCGGCGCGGTTGGCGGTATTCAGGCAGGTACAGGCGCTCGTCCGTCGCACGGCGCTCAAGAACCCGCGGTTGAAGGGCATCCGCGCGCTGCTCTTTGTCGCCCACGAACCGCCGGGATTCAACGAGTGGAACGACGGTTCGCACATGTGCGACCAATACTACGGTTTCCACGGTACCCAGAACGGTTTCTCGCGCGGCGACGGACTGTACGTGCTTGAAAATCCATTCTCCGACCGGCCCACGGTGCGTAATCTGCTGGCGGGCAAGACCATCGAGGCGGGTCCGTGGAAGGGACAGACCCTCGACGGCTGCGCGATCATCTCGCCCGACATCGACTGGGACGGCAAGCGCATCGCCTTCGCGGCCGTGCGCAACAACGCCAAGCGCGATGTCTGGAGCGATGAAACCTGCTACCACGTCTTCACCTGCGACATTGACGGCAACCACATCCGCCAGCTCACCACGGGCGGCTTCAACGAGTTCGATCCCTGCTGGCTGCCGAATGGACGCATCCTCTTCACCTCCGAGCGCCGTGGCGGTTTCGTGCGCTGCTCGGGGAACCGTCCCGTGCCCTCGTACACGCTCCATTCGATGTTCGACGACGGCACCGATCTCGTGCGTCTCTCGCACCACGAGACCAACGAATGGCATCCCAGCGTCAACAACGACGGCATGGTGGTGTACACGCGCTGGGACTATGTGGACCGCGGTGCGGGACAGGCGCACCACGCCTGGACCTGCTTCCCGGACGGACGCGATCCGCGCGAACTCAACGGCAACACGCGCATCCATTTGAACACGTCCCCGAAGATGGAGATGAACGTGCGCCAGATTCCCGGCAGCCGCAAGTATGTGGCCACCTCGACGCCGCATCACGGCTGGGCCGCAGGTTCGCTGCTGATCATCGACCCGGCAGTGCCGGACGACGGCGAGATGAGCGCCATTCGCCGCCTGACGCCCGAGCAGCCGTTCCCCGAAGCGGAGTTCTTCTCTTGGCAGAACCGCATGAGCGGCGCGTATGCGACCGCGTGGCCGCTCGGCGAGAAGTACTTCCTCTGCGCGTACGACGGCAACGCCAATGGACTCTACTCCGTGAAGATGCGCAAGCGGCGCTACGCGATCACGCTGCTCGACGCCTTTGGCAACAAAGTGCGGCTGTGGGAGCATCCGACGATCAGCTGCCTCGATCCGATGCCCATGGGCGCGCGGAAGCGTCCGCCGATAATCCCCCATCAGACCCTGGAGGGGCGTCCGGCCGATGCGGACGGACATCGTCCCGAACCGTTCCCGCCGGGCGATCTGCCGCGTGTCGCCGAAATCGGGTTGATCAACGTCTACGATACGCGCATCCCGTTCCCGTCCAACGAAACCATCACCGCGCTGCGCGTGTGGCAGCTCTACCCGAAGAGCAATCCCCTGCAGCAGCGTCCCTGGCTCGGCGCGGAACCGCGCCAGACTGGCCGTCAGTGCCTAGGCACGGTGCCGGTGGAGTCCGACGGCAGCGCCTATTTCAAGGCGCCGGCGAATGTGCCGCTCTTCTTCCAGGCGCTGCGCGCCGACGGGTGTGCCGTGCAGAACATGCGCAGCGACACCTATGTGCATCCGGGCGAGCGCCTCGTGTGCAGCGGTTGCCACGAACCGAAGGAGAATGTGCGCCGGACGGCGCTCAAGAATCCGCCCAAGGCGATGCGTCGCGCGCCGAGCGTGATCAAGCCCGCTCCGGACGGGTCCGCACCGTTCAACTATCCGCGCCTGGTGCAGCCGGTCCTTAACGCGAAATGCGTCACGTGCCATGGCGAGAAGCGCGCGCCCAAAGCGCCCGACCTTCGCGCGGGCGATTGGCGGAAGGACAAATACGGCTTCTCCACCAGCTGGAAGAACCTGGTCGACCGCACCTGCTACTTCCTCTGGGAGATGAAGACCGGGAAGAAGCCCGCCAACTGGGAATTCGTGGAGCCCGCCTACACGCGTCCCGGCGAATGCCTCGCGATCGCCGCGCCGTTGCGCAAGATGCTCGATGCGGGCCATCATGGCGTGAAGCTCACGCCCGAGGAGCGCGAGCGGCTCATCACCTGGATGGATTCCAACGGACAGTACATTTCGCACGACCGGAACCCCGAGGACCAGCGCGACGGCAAAGTGGTGCCGCCCGCGTTCGAGTGAGTTCCGTCAAAACGGTTTTAAATTCCAACTTTAATAAACACGACAGGAAAGACAGACAATGGGAGCAACCCTCATCGATGGCAAGAAACTGGCCGCGGATACGCGGGCCGAAATCGCGGCGGGAGTCGCCGCACTGAAGGCGGAGAAGGGCGTGACGCCCGGTCTCGCCGTGATTCTCGTGGGCGAGAATCCGGCGTCCATCAGCTATGTGACGGCGAAGGAGAAGGCCTGCCAGGAGGCGGGCATGTATTCGCGTGAAATCCGTCTGCCGGCCGAGACGCCCGAGGAGAAGCTCATCGAAACGGTGAAGGCGCTCAATGCCGACCCGGCGATTCACGGCATTCTCGTGCAGCTGCCGCTGCCGAAGGGATTCAGCGAAAAGAAAGTCATCGATGCGATCGCGCCGGAGAAGGATGTGGACGGTTTTACGCCCATCAACGTGGGCAAGATGCTCATCGGCGACGACTGCTTCCTGCCGTGTACGCCGCATGGCATCATCAAGCTTATCGAAGTGACGGGTATGGACATTTCGGGCAAGCACGCGGTGGTGATCGGACGCTCCAACATCGTCGGCAAGCCGGTGGCGGTGCTGCTGGCGCGCAAGGGCGCGCATGCGAATGCGACGGTTACGCTCTGCCACACGGGAACACCTGACGTTGCCGCCTACACGAAAACGGCCGACATCGTGGTGGTCGCGGCGGGTCGTCCGAACACGCTCACGGGCGACATGCTCAAACCGGGCGCGGTGGTGATCGACGTGGGCGTCAACCGCGTGCCGGACGCAACGAAGCCGAAAGGGTATCGCCTCTGCGGCGATGCCGACTTCGAGAGCTGCGCCCAGGTGGCGTCGGCCATCACGCCCGTTCCCGGCGGCGTGGGTCCCATGACCATCACGATGCTCCTCTGGAACACGCTCGAAAGTGCGAAGAAGGTCTGTTGATTTGCGGGACAATACTTTTGGTATAATGGTGGTGCTATGAAAAACATTCGAAAGTTCATTGTTCAGTCTGTCTTTGCGTTTGGCGTCTCTTGTGCGGTCTGGGCGGCCGATCAGGGGAGTGCGGCGGTGCGGGGGGCTCTTGGACCTTACATCGAACGCGGGGAAATCGCGGGTGTCATCAGCGTCCTTTCCGACGCCGACTACAAGGAGACCTGGGACTTCTTCGGATATGCCGACGCGGAAAACAAGGTGCCGATGAAGGCGGATACGGTCTTCGCGATCTTTTCGATGTCCAAGACCTTCCTCGGTGCGGCGATGATGTGCGGCATCGACGACGGCGTGATTTCGCTCGACGACAAAGTGTCGAAGTTCCTGCCCGAGTACAAGGACGTGAAATTCGCGGACGGACATCGTCCGAAGCGCGAGCTCACCATCCGTGACGTGACGTCACATCAGGACGGCATGTCCAAGGAGATTTCGTTCATTGACAATTCCATCCCGCTGCGCGATGCGGCGAAGTGGTATGCGGCGCAGCCGATGGCGCGCGAGCCGGGCACGAGCTTCTGCTATGGCACGATGCGTTTCTCAGTGGCGGCGGCCGCGCTTGAAGTGGCGACAGGCAAGAAGTTCGAGGTGTATCTCAAGGAGCGCGTGCTCGATCCGCTCGGCATGAAGGACACCACCTTCACGCCGAACGCCGACCAGGTGCGCCGTCTCGTGAAGGCGTACACCACGCGGGGCGGCAAGTTTCGTCCCGGCAACGACCACTGCTGCCGGCAGCTGAAGTTCCCGAAGGCGAAGAAGATCGAGCCGGCACCGGGTGCGGGACTCTTCTCGACGGCGGCGGACATGATCCGCTTCTCGCAGATGCTCGCCCACCACGGTACCTGGAAGGGCAAGACCGTCATTTCGCGCAAGACCTTCGACACGGTCTTCGCGGTGCCGCAGACCGGCAAGCTTTCCGGCAACCCCTATACCTGCGGCTGCTGGCTCTACGGCGACTGGTTCGGACATGAAGGCGCGATGCGCACCGACCAGCGCGCGAACCTCAAGACCGGCCATAGCCGTGTTTTCTTCATTCAGACCGAAAATGCGGCCGGAGCTGCGTTCTTCAAGGCGAAGGCGGACTGGATGAAGGCGTGCGATGGGGTGCAGAAGCCCGGCAGCGCGTCCTCCGAACGTCTGCTCCGCAGCCACGAAAACGATGTCGACCGGAGCAAAGACTACCAGAAAAAGTAAAAAGTGAATTTTCTAGCTTGATAAAAACGCGCTAAAATTGTAAACTATACGCTAACTTTTTTCTCCGGGAGTACCCGGAAACAACTAAGGAGAATGAATAACATGGCCAAGACGCCGAAATTCGCGAACGCCAAGGTGTTCGATTGGGTTGATAAGTGGAACAAAGTCTGCACGCCTGACAAGATCGTCGTCGTGACGGGCACGAAGGAAGAGCATCTCGCGATCTGCGAGATGATGGTCAAGAACGGTCAGTTCATCAAGCTGAACCCCAAGAAGCGTCCTGATTGCTACCTCGCCCGCTCCCACGAGAGCGACGTGGCGCGCGTTGAAGGCCGTACGTTCATCTGCTCCAAGAAGGAAATCGATGCGGGTCCGACGAACCACTGGATGGATCCGGACCAGATGAAGGCGCTCATGCTCAAGAGCTACAAGGGCTGCATGAAGGGCCGCACGATGTACGTGATTCCGTTCGCGATGGGCCCGATCGGCAACCCGATCACCCAGTACGGCATTGAAATCACGGACTCGCCGTACGTCGTCGTCAACATGAACATCATGACCCGCACGGGCGATGCCGTCATCGAGCACCTCGGTAAGGACGGCGACTTCATCCCCTGCATCCACTCCGTCGGCGCTCCGCTCAAGAAGGGCCAGAAGGATGTGGCGTGGCCGTGCGCGAAGAACAT
>JAZUGW010000150.1:0-21685 GCA_045641465.1 Kiritimatiellia bacterium
TGATGCCGGCGACGATTTTCGCGGGGTCGCCATCCGTGAACTTGCCCGTCCCCTTAAAGTCGCGGTAGAGCTGCAACGTCTCCTGCTCGGAGAAGCCAAGCATCGAGTTGAAATCCTCGTCCTGCGAGATGTTCGCGGCGATGTTGAACCCGCTCGTCAGATCATCCATCGTCACGGGCGAGACGCCCGTCATGAAGATACGATCGAAACTGCCCTTGAACTTCTTGAACCATTCGCGGTAGAATCCCGTCCCATGCGTGATGGTACGGTACGGTTCATTGCCCGACGAGCGAATGAGCGCGTTCGTGAAGTTGTCGTATTCGTCGATGACGAGGTAGAGGGGGATTTCCCGTTCGCGCGCGAGCTTGACTACGGACAAGAACTTCGCAACGACGCCCCGCCCCGAAAGGGAAACCGCGAATGTCGCGTCATAGCACTGCGGATACCGCCGCATGAACGAATCGAGACAGGATTCCAAATAGACGTCAAAGCTCTCCTGGAGTGTCTTGCCGCCTGCCGCACCCGCCTGCGAGAAGTCGAGCGTCAACACCATGTACCGGTTGCGGTTCGGCGTCGGGTGCGAGCCGATCCAGAGACCGCCGAAGAGCTTCTCGAAGTTCGCCGCCTCGCGCCGATCGTAGTAGCACTGCAGCATGCTGGTGAAGAGCGACTTGCCGAAGCGCCGCGGCCGCACAAAGGACACGAACCGGTCCCGCGCCTCCAGTTTCGCCAGGTACTCGGTTTTGTCGATATAGTACAAGCCCTCGTTGCGGATCACCTTGAAATCCGAAACACCGTAAGGAATCATCAGGTTGTTCTTTGGTTCACTCATCGGTTGATATTATATCACATTTGAGGTTTGGAAGGTTTGGATTTTTCCATTTCATGGGTGGACGTCCCCGCTGGGACTCTTCACCGCGGAAAGCGCGGAAACCGGCTCCGCCGGACGCGGAAGGCGATTGGAAGAATCACGCTTCGCACATCCATCGTCCCTTCGCCCCGAGTCCATATACTGCGGGAGGATTGCCAGTGACAGATCCGAAGGGTGTTTTTCAAACTGCCTTCCGTGTCCCGCGAAGCGGGTTTCCGCGTGGTCCGTGGTAAATCTCGTGGGGTCTGTCCCCACCAAATCTAGACATCCCGGTCCAACTCGGACGACAAGTCAATTTCCCTAACAAATCTTGCCAAATTCATAAGGTCCAAAACCTCCTTTTTAAGGTCTTGCCCCAATTTCCCAAAACACGCACTTCTCATCATCGGCACCGCATAGGAATCTATGGCAAATGGGTATTGAACGGCTTCCGCCGCAATGAATATGCCAAGGTAGCTGACACAATCTCCAGTGTCCACAAACTCACCATATCCTGCCGCCGTGTCAATGATTACTTGCCCGGCCTGGAAATGAGAAAGTCGGCCAAACACACGTGCATACCCCCATTTACGCAGTGCACGCAACAATTTAATTAGCAGTTTCTGCTCTTCTTCATCAAACTCATCAGGCATGAAAGATGCCATTGACATCATGGAAAAATCCCTAAACCTATCGTCTAAAATCCTCCAAAGATTTTCCCTGGCCAACTTTTTTAACTCTTTCAAAACAACCTCCTTTCTCCGGTCACTCGAGGGTGAGCGCCAGCAGTCCGCCGATTGTCTCGCACGCGATGCACTTCAATTCGAACGTCGCGAGCGGACGGTTCGGATCGACGGGAATCGTCAGCACGTTCGCATGCGCCCACGCACCGAACATCACATGTTCACCCGTCAGATGGTAAGGTTTCACCTGCAGATAGTTGAGCCAGTCGTCACAGTTGTCCGGCGGGACCAGCTTCAACATTTCCGTGCCACCGTCCACGTAGGTGACAGTCGCACGCAACGCTTCCATCCAGGTGAGATTCGGATTCGTCGAGAGCGCCACCAGAAACGACAGGCTCGAGGCCTTGCCCGACAGCGGCACTGTGATGGTCTGCGGCAGCTCGGGACAGCGCGCACAGAAGGCGCCGTTCGTTCCGTCGCACGCACCAAGCACGAACACGTGTCCCGCCGGCGTGCGGACCCGATTGTCCGCCGGCCAATCCATCGTCACCGGCACATTGTACCGCCCGCGATCGCTCGACCAGTCCGACACCGCCTCACACTGTTCCCACCAGGAGCGTCCGTTCTTCCGTACGACCCGCGGCAAACCCGACCAGGGAAAATTCGTGAGCGACGACAATGTATATGTGCCTTGGTGAAGCGTCCGCCAATTCCGGTTCACAACCCCGGCGAGCGAAACAAAACGCGGCTCCGCCCCCGAAGGCCGAACGGCCGTACCATCCCCTTTCGGCATTCCCCACCGCGTATGCGGACGCGGCATCTTGTCCCCCACAAGCGTCGGCACCGTCTGTTTGACCGTCACCGCCAGATGGCGCGGATTCTTCGTCACCTCCACGCCTCCGGCGCGCGTCCAGCGATATGAGAAGTATGGCGTCTCGATCTCCGCCTCGTTCCAGCTGGACGGGAATCCCGGCTGAACCAGCACCTGCCCGCGCCCCGCGTCAAGATGGATGCCGAACACGCCTTCCGTCACCGTCCGCAGCATCGCCACCGACGTGTCGCCGAAATCGCGGTGCGCATAGTTGCGCAAATCTTCGTCCACTTCCATCGTCAGTTCGCCCGGACCCGCCTCGGTACCACGGGCCATCGAACTGATCGCGTCACGGAAATGGCGCCAACCGAGTTCGCTCTCGCCCGCGACGAACCAGGCGTGCGCGAAGTTGAACGTTTCCTGCGGGTAGAGTCCCGTGACGGAAAAGAAGACCGGCAGCCAGTTGGACGAATAGATGAACGCCGCCCCGTCCTCGGCAAACGCCGAGGGGATGTTGCGCTCAAGCCACAGCAGCGAACGATGCGCCTGAACGGGCGCGGCGAATCCGCGGTCGACCATCGTGTAGACGCTCGACAGGTCCGGACACGCCTTCAACCGCCCTTCACCGAAGAACTCGCGGAACTCGCCCCACACGCCGACCTGATCGTCGTAGAGCAGCTTCAACGCATCGGCCTTGATGGCCTCCGCGGACGCACGAAACGCCGCAGCATCCGCCGTTTCACCCAATTTCGCGGCGATCTGCGCCATCGTCTCGTAAGCACGCCAGGCGTAGGCCGTCGCCACGGTTCCACCGCCGCCGTTCGTCCATTTGTCATCGGTGTTCCACGCATTGAGATAGTTCTCGTAAAGATGGCAATTCGGCACTTTGCGGTACCGGTCAAGCCACGCGAGATAGCGCTTCAACATCGTGTAGGCACCGTCGCGGAAGACCGACAGGTCGCCCGTCGCCTCCCAGTAAAGCATGAAACTGTCCACATAGACATCGCACATATTGTACGGACCGTCATTCTTGAACGGACCGCACGGGATGCGTCCATCGGGATGCTGCGCGGCGCAATAGGCTTGGGCGCTGCGCTTGAAGCTCTCGGTCATCCCGAGAACGACTGGTGCATAGACGCTGCGCCAACCACACCAGATGAGATGCCATGCCGAGGCGCTGCACGTCGCGAAATCGCCTTCGAGAATCGCGTCGCAGGACAGATTCGCACACGCCACGGCGGAGTCGAGAAGCGGGTCCGGCGTGCTCACGCGAATGACCCGCGACCGTGCCGCCACCTCGTTCGTCGCCGCAACATAAGATGCTGCAAGGGATTTGAGCGGCGCGTCGTGGACGCGTCCGAATTGATAGTACGTCGTCTCCGCCAGCGTTTCGGACTTCACCAACTTCCAGGCCCCCGTCGCCACAGGGGGGACAGACCCCTTCACCTCGACGAGCAGGTCGTCGCTGTCGACCGCGCGTACGAGCGTCACATGCGCCCCGTCGGCGAAGGCGTACTCCGCGCGGCCTTCCACATAGCGGTAGGTGATGCCGGTACGGTCCTTGCCGAATTCCAGGATATCGCGCGACGGACTGGCCTTCGGCGTGTGCGGCAGCGGATGCCGCAGCAGCGCGATGCAAGGCCGGTCGCCCGTGAGCATCCAGTTCTTCCTGATGCGGCGCGGATTGTCCGCCCAATGCGACCCCAGCAGCGGACGCGTGAACTCGGCGTCGCCGTCCGTGATCTCGAACCCGCCGGGAATCGCGCGGTACCGCTGGTCGCTGCGCTTCACGCGCAGGCCTTTCACATCGTCAACGACTTCCGTGAACGCGAGCTGCGGATTCAACACGCCGCCGTTGAGATGGCACGCGAGCAGCAAACGCCCGTCAAGCGAACGAAGGATGCTTCCGTGTCCCGCATCGCACGCCCACAACATCCGATGATGAACCCACGGACCCTCCGCCCGCCCGCTTGCCGATTCGCTCACATGCAGGGTCTGACCGTAGTTCACCAGACGATTGGACCAAAGCAAGTACAACGCCCCCGTCTGAGATCGAAAGAGGGAGGGTCCGTCGGCAATGCGGTCATAATGCGTGCGGCGAAGCTGCCGCACATCAAGACCCGTCCAGTCGGTCCCCTTCACGAGCAGCTTCGGTTCGCCAATCGTGTGCGTCAGGTCGTCCGCCAGCGGCGCCAAGAAGATGCGGCCAAGTCCATCCTGCACCCACTCCTGGCAGTAGAGCAGGTAGGGCTTGCCGTCTTCCACCCACAGCGAACCATCATGCGCGCGCAGGCCTGGCGGCGTCACCGGCTTGTCGGCGACAAGGCGGAACGGGCCTTCCGGGTTTTCGCTCGCAAATGCCCACACCCCCCGCAGGGCGTCCTTCTGTCCGATCGCCACAAAAAGGTAGTGGCGTCCCCGCCAAAACGCATACCGCGGAGTAAAGAACGGTCCCGTCACCTTCGCATCGACTGACCGCACAGAAGACGGATCAAGCACGCGCCGCGGCTCGGACCAATTTTTCAGGTCTTTCGAAGTCCGCACGGCAATGCCGTCCAAGCCCCCAAAGGGAGCCCCCTCGTAAAGTCGGTAAAGCCCCTCGTCCGGGAATGCCCTCACGAACGGATCGCGTACGCGAACGCCTTCCGCACGGACAATCTTCCCTGCCGTGAGCAACGGGTGCATCAACTCCGCGCCACTTGCCAGTACGGTCACGAGACCGGCGAGGACGAGTGCAAACAACTTCCGACTTTTCATATGCCTTCCTTTCTGGCCCAACCGAAGAATGAGAATCCCCCTTCTCGATGCACGAACATGCGACGACAAGAGGGATTTCATTTCACCCGCCCAGGGGCGTTGCAATCAGCGGTACTACTTCGCACGCTGGAATTCAAGCAGCCGCTTCTTGGCGTCGTCAAACGTCTTGGCGCGGAAGATCCCGGGGCTCACCATCCGCGTCTCGCCCTTCGGATCCATTTCGATCACGCGTCCGCCGCGCTTGAGGAAATCATACACACGGCCCACATAGTCCCCGGCTCCCACCGGACCCGCCATCAGCAGCACATCCGAATGGTCGAGCAATCCGGCATCGACCTCATACGGCGTACTCGGACGCAGATCGAACCGGTCGTCATGCGCCAGATCCATACCGAAGGTCATGAAACCCGGATTCGGCGACTCGACGGAAATCGCCACGTTGAGCGCATTCGGACGACGCGTCGGATAGATCGGATCCGCCGGGCGTCCTGTCAGGTAACGCAAGAACGCACGCACGATGTCCTGCGTCCGTTCCGAACATTCCGGATGGGGACCGCTGGCAATGATGCGTCCCTTGCCCAGGCGTCCGCCGAGAATCGCCGCAAAGCCCGCCATCGGCTGCACGGTTCCACCCGAGAACGTGTTGATCGTCTGTCCGTAGTAGTTGGCAAACGGATGAATGTCGGAATCGGCGACCGTCTCCAGCGGGAACATGACCGGACCGCCCCAATAGAGCACATTCCGCAGCGTTTCGGCCTTGAAGCCCAAGGCGGCTTCGCCTTCCTTCGTGAAGCGAATGGCGATGTCGGACCACCCGCGATACGGCACGTCCTTCTGCGAACGATACGGCGCAAATCCCCAACTCGTCTTCAACACGTTGAACGCCCCGGCGCAAATGCCATAGTACGCACCACCGGCGCGGATGAACGCCTCCAGCTCGGCACGTCCCTTTTCCCCGAGGGCCGCGACTTGACTCGGATTCCACCCGCCGCCAAAAAACACGAGATCGAATCCCTTGAGTCCGCCTTCGGCCATTTCTCGGCCGCTCATAAAGGTCACACGGTAATTCGGTGAAAACGAAATCAGACGCGTGGCATTCCAATACTCGGCACAGCTCACGCCGCGATCGGCATAGATGGCGACCTGCGCCGGCTTGATCGCCGCCACCGGTTTCTCCGGCGCCCACACGTGAACGGCCTCTTCCGCCGTCCAGACCATTCCACCACGGGCGCGAAAATCGACGAGCAAGGCCTCCATCGCAGGCGTCGTCTTGCCACCGGGCACGACAATCTCATCAACATGGCGGATCTCGCCATCGCCCGCAAAATCATCCGAGAGGGACACCACGTCCACAGCCCCGCAGGCATACAGTTTGCGGCACAGCTCCGCCTGCACCGGTCCCCACGGCTCCTCGCAGTAAAGGCCGACGACCTTCTGTCCCACACGACGCTGGGGAACGCCGATCGTCACCTTGCGTCCCAGCAGATAGGCCAGCGCACGCGCGACGACATAATGACTGCCCGGACGGAACTCCGGCGTATCGGCCATCGCCACGACACGCCCCTTGCCGTAGGTGCCCACCACCCAGCAGGCGGCTCCCGTCATCGGCTTCGCCGCCTCGGCCGAAAATGTATTCACATCGCCTTTGAACGTGGCGGCGACTTCCACCTGGGCCTCCGGCACGGGCGCGCCCGGATCGAGCACGGGTCCGCCATTGTACCACCCGCCACGGCCACCGGGATTCAACCCCAGGAACTTCTTCGCGGGTTCCTTCAGGGGCATCGACAGACTGGTGGCACTGCGCGGCCGATCCCCGCGGTCGACAAACGGCAACAAGCCGAGTCCCTTCTGCTGGAGCATCAGCGCGCAACCGGCACCGGTGCCGTAGCACGCGCCGCCGGACAAAACGAAGGCGCGAAGCTGCTTCGCACCTTCTTCACCGAGATCCGCGCGTGCGGCGGCGCAATCGCCATCCGGCAGGACAACGAGCGCGCACTCTTTCAACGCACCCGCACGCACGGCGGCGCCATCAAGGAAGACAGGCGTGATGTCGGGCGAGGTGCCCACGAGTTCGACCCAGCGCGCCGCCGCAATACCCTTGGCTCCAGAGCCTGTCAGCACCGCCACTTTGGACGGCACCGCGAACGCCACACACCAACACATCACAACGGCAACACTGGTCGCGAACTTCATGTCTTCTTCCTTTCAGCGCTTAAGCGTTTCAACCATTCTTCTTGGACAACCGCGCATAGGCACGCGCCGCACCATACGGCGCACGCTCGGTACGCTGCAGCAGCGCATCCGCCTCGGGATCGTTCACGAACGCCTCCTTCGTGTAGTCCCATTCAAGCTTGCGGCCCAGCTTCATGCCGATCCACGACAGCAGACACGCCGAGCAGGAACGATGCGCCGTTTCCGCCGGCACGATCGACTCGCGGTTCTTGCGGATCGCCATGAGGAAGTTCTCGTGGTGGCGGCCCGGATTCGACTCCGCGCCCTCATAGAGCGTGATGCCCGGCTTGCCGGCGATCAACGACGGATCGCTCGCGTCAAGCGCCTTCAGCGAACGACCCGGCGCGATCGGATCGCTGGCCGTCGCCTTCGCCGCACCGCGGCTCACGAAGATCCAGCCCTTTTCACCGATGAAGCGAACGCCGTTCGGGAACTTGTCCCACACGCGCATCGGCGTGCCGTCCGGATAGGTGAGCGTGATGTCGTATTCGCCATGCACATCCCAGAGGCCGCCCGTATGGAACTTGCCCTTGCCCTCGATGTACTTCGGACCGATCGCCTCCCAGCCCATCGCCCAATGCGCGATGTCGAGGTGGTGCGAACCCCAGCCCGTGATCATGCCCGCGCCGAACTGCTCGCAGCGCAGCCAGCCGGGACGCGTCGCGCGCCACTTCGAGCTCTGCGAGTGCACACGGTCTTCGGTGTAGTACACCTTCGGCGTCGAACCGAGCCAGAAATCGTAGTCGAGGTTCTGCGGCACCGGCATTTCCTTGGTGTTGCCGCCGGCGGGATCGCCCGGCAGACCGACCTGGATGAGCTTGATCTTGCCGAGACGGCCTTCGCGCACGAACGCGCACGCCTTCTGGAACTGCTCCCACGAACGCTGCTGCGAACCCTGCAGGAACTTGACGCCGTTCTCGCGGATCGAATTGGAGAACACACGGCCTTCGCGGATCGTCAGCGAGCACGGCTTCTGCATGTAGACGTGCTTCTTCGCGAACGCGGCTTCGACCGCGATCTGCGCATGCCAGTGGTCCGGCGTGGAGACCACAACCGCGTCGACGTCCTTGCGGTTGATGACCTCGTGGAAATCGCGTTCGCCCACGATGACGCCCGGACGCCCCTTCTTGGCATAGAAGGTCTCAATGCGCTTCTGCATCTGCTCAAGACGCTTCGAGTCGAGGTCGCAGGCCGCCACAAAGCGCGCGCCGGCGCAACGGAGGAAGCCCGGCACGTCCATGCCGCCCGCAATACGACCGCAACCGATCTGCGCGAGCTGGATGTTGTTGCTCGGCGCAGTCTTGCCCAGCACGCTGGACGGGACGATCGTCGGGAACGCGACGGCCGCCGTCGCCAACTTCACAAAATCTCTTCTCTTCATTTTTGTTCTCCTTAGTAGATTGTCACTTCGTAGTTAAGTTCAAGCTTCTGTCCCTTCTCCAGCACGAGAGGCTTCTCGTACATCGGCACGGGATTCGTAAAGCGGTGGTCCGCCCAGCTGTAGTGGCGTTCGGTCGGAATCGGGTTGATCGAGCGCACCTTCACGCCATGGCCCGTCTTCGGGTCCGTGTAGGAAATGCCGGTCATGCCCTTCGGCGCGGCGACATTGATCTTCTCGTTCGGCTCGCCGCCTTCACCGACGGCCTTGAAGCCGCGCATCATATCGCTCATCCGAAGCGAGAACCCGCCGTAGCCCACCGGACGGCGGCAGTCGAACGTCACCTTCTCGCGCGCCGTGAACGTGTGCTTCGCCGTAATCGTGTACCCGCCCCGCGCCGTCGGCGCGCTGAACACAAGCGTCCGCGCTTCGTCAAGCAGCACGCGTCCGGGTTCGGCTCGCGGACCATACCACAGCTTCACATCCACCGTGCACGCACCGCCGTTCGGCTTGATCGCGAAGTCGCGGACGACCGTCATGCCGTCGGGGAAGAGGTTGCCGGCCGCCGGATTGCGCGGCTCCCAGTAGTTGAGTCCGTTGATGTACTTCCAGCAGAACCAGAGGCCCAGGTGCCACGGATGGTCCTTCGGACGCGCATCCGTCACGCAACGTCCGTCCGGCAGGCAGAGCGGATGAACGAAGATCTTGTTCTCGCGCGTCGCGAGATTGAGATTCCACACCGTCTTGCCGTCCTTCACGCAACGGGCTCCTTCCAGCGTCGTCTCCACACGCGCCGTCGAGGTCTTCACGTCCACCTTGTCAGGCAGGAGGCCCATCGTCCACTGCGCCGCCTTGAAGAGGTGCAGCTGGAACTCCATCTTGCCGAAGTCCTTCGGACGATGTCCGAGCGCCGTGTAGTAGATGCGGCCCTTACCGTACGTCTTGCACCACTCGAGAATGTGGCCGCCGATCTTCGGGCAGCCCCACTTGTCCGTCTTGCGGCTCTTCTCGTTGATGTCCTTCCACTCGAGGATCAAAAGCGGACGCACGCTCTCGTCCGGATGGTTGAGATAGATTTCGTCCCCTTCCCACACGTAGTTGTCGGGCATGCACGCCATCGCCGGATGCGAGCGGTCGATGCGCGTGAACGGCACGGACTGCTGAATCGCATAGTGGCGTTCAAAGGCGCCGCCGAGCATCTTGCGGAAGCGCTCCTTGCCGCGCTCGTTCGCGCTCGAGGAGTGGATGGCCAGAAGGCCGCCGCCGTTCTCGATGAACTTGTAGAAGACCTCGCGTTCGGCATCGGTGTTGAAAAGCTCGTGGTTCGTGCAGGCAAGTACAATGCAGCGGACCTTCTTCATCGCCTCGCTCGTGAACACTTCCGGCTTGTCCGTAACCAGGCAGCTGAGGCCGTTCGCCGTGAAGTAGCGGCGGATCTCCTCCGCGCCGACTTCCGTCGACTCGTGGTGAAACGCACCCTTCGCCACCACTTGATTGGTCTTAGGATTGCGGACATACTGCCAGCGGGTATAGACCAGCACATCCGCCGGCGCGAACTCCGCACCGACCAGATTCAGCGCCGCCGCACAAAGCGCGAACGCCACGACTTTCATTCCAAGTTTCATTTTTACCTTTCCTTGTCTGCGTCTCCCCAGCCGCATCGTTTTTTGACACGATTATTTTATCATAATCTACACCCGCTGTACATCTCGCATTTCCCACGTTTGGCGAATGTCCCCCCAGAATCCTGATCCCTGAACTCTGAATCCTGAAAACTGAAAACTGAAAACTGAAAATTGAAGATTGAAGACTGAAGACTGAAGATTAACATCCTAGGGCCGCGTCGGAGCGGGCGGCAGGTCTGTCGGCATGCCGATCAGGGCGATCTGATGGCGGTTCGCGAAGTCGATGACATCTTCACGGTCGAGCAGCATCAGACGATTGGCCTGAAAGGCGAGCGCGGACACGCCGGCACGCTTCATCACCTTGAGCGTCTTGAGCCCCACCACGGGAATGTCGAAACGCATGTCGTGCCCTTCGCGCGCGCCTTTCACAAGCACCGCGCCCTTGCCGCCCAACTTGCCGCCACGCTTGATCGCGGCGTTCGTCCCTTCAAACGCTTCGACCGCGAGCACCATGCCTTCTTTCACGAGTACGGTCTGACCCACGTCGTGGCGGCCCATATCGCGCATCACGGCCATGCCGTGGCGAATGTCGTTGAGCTCGCGCGCATCCGGCGCGCGCGCCGTCAGCAGGCCCTCGCCCGGCAGATGTCGTTCCATGTAGGACGATGCCGGAAAGACCTTCACACCGGCCTTTTCAAATTCATAGGCCAACTTGCCGTAGACGGTGTGCGCCGTCTTGCACGGCAATGACCGCAGCCACGCTTTCGTCTCCTCGTCGAACCGGCTGCGGAAAAGCGACAGCGGATTGATCTGTCCGGCAAAGACACACCCGTCATATCCCTGTGCCGCGACCCAGCGGAGTCCGGCCGCGATTTCGCCAATGCCGATCGTGTGCACCTGATCAGCCGCCTTGATCGTCGCGCGCTCGGTCGACCCGCGTACCGCCAAGACATCGCACACCGGCACACCCGCCGCGTGCGCTCCCTCCACCACGAGCCGCGGATAGGCTCCCGCGCCCGTAATGACGATCATTTTACGAACTTCCATGGTCTTTCCTTTAAAACGCGCCCTTCAACGCTTCCATGCGCTTGGCGATCGTCGCCTCGTAGCCCTGTTCGGACGGAATGTAATACGTCTCGGGAATCCGCAGATACGCCTGTTCGGTCCAGGCGCCCGCATAGCTATGCGGATACTTGTAGCCGATGTTCTCCTCCACGCCGATCGCCTTCACATGCACGTTCTTCAGATGCTCGGGCACGGGTTGCACCGAACCCGACTCGACATCGTGGATCGCCTTGTCGATCGCCTCGTACGACCGATTCGACTTCGGCGCCGTCGCGAGATACGTCGTCGCCTGCGCAAGCGAAATGCGCGCCTCGGGCATGCCGATGAATTCCACCGCCTGCAAGGCCGCCACGGCGATGGTGAGTCCGCGCGGATCGGCATTGCCGATGTCTTCGGACGCCAAGATCACCAGCCGACGCGCAATGAAACGCGGATCTTCACCGGCGACGATCATCTTCGCAAGCCAGTAGATCGCGGCATCCGGATCGGACCCGCGGACCGACTTGATGAACGCGCTGATGGTGTCGTAGTGTCCGTCTTCCTTTTTATCGTACTGGACGATACGCCGTTGGACGCATTCCTGAATGACGTCCGGCGTGAGATGGATCACGCCGTCCGCGCCAGGCGGCGTCGAGCGGACGGCCACTTCGAGCGCCGTCAGCGCATGGCGTCCGTCGCCATCGCAGATCTCCGCGAGGAATTGCTTCGCCTCGTCATCGAAGACGACCTGCAGACTGCCGTAGCCGCGTTCTTTATCCGCCAGCGCACGGTCGAGCAGCATCGTCGTTTCTGCCGGCGTCAACGGCTTCAACTCGAAGACGAGCGACCGGCTCGTGAGCGGCGTGTTGACGAACATCGACGGATTGTGCGTGGTCGCCCCAATGAGCACCACGGTTCCGTCTTCGACATACGGCAGAAGGACGTCCTGCTGGGACTTGCTGAAGCGATGGATCTCGTCGACAAAGAGGATCGTCCCCATGCCGCCCAGCTCGCTTCGCGCCCGTTCGCACACCTTGCGGATTTCCGCCACGTTCGAGATCACGCCCGAACAGCGCACGAACGCGCGCTGCGTCGACTTCGCAATGACTTCTGCAAGCGTCGTCTTGCCACAGCCGGGCGGACCGAACAGAATGATGTTCGTGAGCCGGTCCGCCTCGATGACACGGCGCAACAGCTTCCCCTCGCCGAGGATGTGACTCTGCCCGACGACTTCCTCAAGCGTACGCGGTCGCATCCGCGCCGCCAGAGGTTCCGAAGAACGAAACTGATATTGTCTATCCAACGCGCCCCTTCATCGTCCAATCATCCAATCGTCCAATCACCCAAACATTCAATTACCCAATCGCCCAATCGAACAATCTAAACAATCGAACAATCGAACAATCTGAACAATCGAACAATCGAACAATCCAAACAATCCTCAGCGACTCGCCTTCCAGGCTTCCGCGAGCGTATAGTACTTCACAAGCATGTTCGGCAGGTAGTCCGCAGGCTGCTCACCCTTCTTCATCCAGCCGAGATACATGTTCATGACCTGCGAGAAGTGCGCCTCGTGGCCGATCTCGTACTTCTGCGGCACGACCATCGTCCAGCCATCGCCTTCCGCCTTGAAGGTCACGCCCGGATACGTCTTGTTGAATTCCGCCACGGCGGCCGTGAGCGCCTTTTCGAGCGCGGCCTTGTCCTGACCCGCACGCGGCTTCACATAGACACGCGGCTTATAGCCTTCGTCCTTGCCCTGACGGATGATAACCTCGGCCTTCGTTCCGCGCATCAGCGAGTAGTGCGTATCGCCCGTACCGGCCGGCGGCATGAAGTGCCACTCGACGGAGATCTTCGCGTTGACGCCCTTCAGCTGATAGGTGAACTCGCCGTTCGCCTTGCACTGCAGCACGTTTTCCTTGTCCACGGACTTCTTGAGGAATTCCGGCCACTCGGTGAGTCCCGTCGAGGTCTTGTAGTCGGCGGCGGAAATCGGCGTCGGCCAGGTACGGGCCTTGAGCATCTTCACATCGCTCGTGGCAAGCACCTGATTCGGGAACGCCTCCCACTGCACGAGGTCCACGAGATGCGTCGTCACGTCGACGATCGCCTCGCCCTGCTGGTCCGTGTCGTAATACCAGCCCGGACGCTGCAGCGGCTTGCCGTTCACGAGCTTGCAGAAATGATGCACGGAGATCTTCGTGATCGCGGGATCTTCGGGCGTGCCTTTCTCCTGTTCGCCGTAAAGGTCCTTTGCGCCGACAAGCGCACGCTGGAGGATCGTGGTGATCTCGTTGCGCTCGGTCATGATGTCCGCGAAGTAAAGTCCCTTCTCGTCCGCGAGTTTCGCCGCTTCGCAGATCTTCGTGTAGGCGTCGGGCGTAATGACCATCGGCTTGTCCGACAGCACGTTGAAACCGGCCTTGATCGCCTCAAGATAGTAGTCGCTCTTCTTGTTGTTCTTGCCGGCGAGGACAACGACGCTGCTCGCCTTGTCTTCCGCGGCCAGGGCCTTCGCGAGATAGTCATCGCCCGTGTAGACGATTTCATTCCACGCGGTCGGATCCTTTTCGCGGGTGTTGAACGCCGTCACGAGCTTCTGGTGGGCCTCGAGGTCCGGACCCTTCGGCGCGAACACGCGCACATCCTTCGCCACGCCTTCGTAGTTACGGTTCAGCACAAGCGCCGCATGGAAGTGTCCCGGATCGAGCTCCACGAACTTCACTTCCTTCACGGGCTTGCGGACACTCTTCGCGCACTCGCAGCAACCGGCAGCCAACGCCGCCACAACACAACCGATCATCAGCTTCTTCATCATTTTTCCTTTCAACGATTCTTTCGACCTTAAACGTCCAAATTGTTTATACCCCAACCGCCATCCAACCCTTCCCCCTTACCTCTTTAACCCTAAACCCTAAAACCTAAAACCTAAACCCTAAAACCTCATTCCCTCCACCGTCTGTGCGCCCAAAGATACTGTTCGGGATACTGGCGGATCGCCTCGCCCAGGCGGTCGTTCAAAAGTTGGGTATTCGCAGCCTTGTCACTGTCCTTCGTAAACGAGACGGGGGCCTCGCCCACGAGGCGATACGTGTAGGGCGCAATCCGCACGAAGCTCCCCACGACGATCGGATAGCCCGTACGCATCGCGAGACGCGTCGCGCTGGAAAACGTCTTGGCCGGACGCCCCAGGAACTGCAGCGGCAGGCCCTTGGACGTATGCTGGTCCATCAGGATCGTCATTGCCGCGCGATCAGTCACCCACTGGCGCATGATATCCGGTGTGAAACCGTGGTTCTTGTCGATGACCGTGACGGGACCGCGGAAGTGGTGGTTCTTCATCCAGTTCGCGACGAGTTTGTTGTTCATCACACGCGCAATCGCGATCATCGGACGCGCGAACGAAAGAATGTTCGTCGCGGCCTCCCACACACCATGGTGGGAACTCACCAGCAGGATCGGCTGGTCCGTCTGGTCCAGCAGCAGACGCGCCGTGTCGGGATGCACGACGGAAAAGTCGAGATGCTCGCGCCAGTTGTCCTTTGTGACGACATGCGGAACCCGAAGCGCCTCGCAGATATGCCCGGCCAGATGTCCCCAGCTGGCACGCGCAATACGCGCGGCTTCCTCCGGGTCGTCGGTGATACCCGCCTTCAAAATGTTCTCAATGGCGATGCGGCGGCGCCGACGAAACAAGGGGAAAATCGCGCGTGCGAACTTGGCGCCCCAATCGTATGCATGTCTGTCGATAAAATTCATGCGCGTATTATAGCATATTGTCTGCTATCTTGCGAGTTCATAGAGCAGACAGGCATCTTGGGGACCGCGGATGTTCGCCGTGAACACAAGCTTGCCGTCGATCACGCGCGAGGGAACCTTCGCAAGGCGGCGACCGGTCGTCTCAAGAGCCCACACGGTGAAGGCCGCCGGCGACGCGACCGACAACTCCACGCGCGCACGTCCGTCCCGCACGACCGGAGGATACGCCCCCCACTTCAGCAGCACGCGCTTCTCTTCGTCGGCATAGAGATTGCCGTTGGCCTGCACGTCCGTCAGATGCGTCACGAGAATACGATGCGAAGAGGCCAGCGGACGCCCATCCACCGAACTCGCCCAGAGCGTCGTCGCCACATCGCCCGCATCGAACGCCACCACACCGGCCACCAGACGCCCCGAAGGCGTGAAGCCACCCGCCGTCTTCGGCGTATCAAGCGCAAAACTTCCCCGCGAACGGTCGAGCGAAAAAGCCGGACTCGCCGTCACATCCGCGTCCATGCCGACCGCCGGCAGATCGCCGCGCAGGAAGAGGCAGATGCTCGCCCGGTCGCCGGCCTGTCCCAAGGGGTCTGTCGCCACATCGAAATAGCCGGGGGAACCCGTACGGTCCTTGAGGCCGCTGTCGCTGTGCGAGTAGGCGAAGCGCCAGAGCCCGTCCCAGTCCTGCAGGGCCGCCACCGCACCTGTCATGATGCCGCCGACACCGCGGAACATGCCCGGACCCGAGAAGTTCCATTCCGTCACCGTGAACGGCATCCCCTTCTGGCGCGTCTGCGCCACCGAAACCGGCGCCAGCCGCTTGGACAGCACCGGATTGCCGTTGTTGCACTTCGACGGCAGGCTCCATGACCGTGCGAGGAACTGCGGGTGGTCGACATAGAAATGGTTGTCGACATAGTCGTAGCAATTCCGCCGTGTCGCCGCCATGTTCTCGCCCGTGCCCGAGCAGTTCTGGTTCGTCAGAAGCGCCTTCGCGCCAAGTCCGCGCAGGAACGCACGCAGCCGCACGACGAGCTTCGCCTCGAGATCGGCCATAAACTGGTCGACGACCTGGCCGTCGCGGACCTTCGCCGCGTCGTCGCTCACCCCCGCGGCGAAGGAGGCGTCTTTCGCACGGCGTGCCGCGAGCCACTTCTTCCACGCCAGCTTCAGGGACTCTTCCACGCGGATGCGATCCCAGCACCAGTGCAGCGAATTTTCATTGATCAGCGAAATGAGCGGCAACGCGGGCTCATCCTTGTAGGCGCGGCCCGTATAGGGATTGACATGCGTCAGGAAATTTTTCGCGAACGTGCAGAAATTCTGATAGGCGGGTTCGTGAACGGCAATGAGATTCTTGTAGACCTGCTTGTCCAGATGGCCATCGCGATCGATGCCGATTTCACGCCACAGCACCTCACGGCAGGTGAAGAGGTCCGTCGTGACGTAGATGCCCTTCTCAAAGCACTTCGCCAGCAAGTAGTCGAGACGGCGCGTCCGTTCGGCGTTGATGGACAGGTGATCCGGCGAACCCTTGACGACGCCGTTCCGGCTTTCGTAATGGTGGATACGCACCGTATTGTAGCCGAGGCGCGCCAGACGCGTCACCAGTTCATCCGCCATCTCGCGATCCGGGAACGCCGCGTCGAAACAGAGGTTCACGCCGTAGAAACGCTGCGGCTTGTTCGGCAGGCGTTCGAACACGAAGTGTCCGTTTTCATTCTTGAGCCAGCCGTACTTGCCGGCCGGCGCATCGAGGAACCCCTGCGTCGAAAAGTCCAACGCGCTGCCGGCGACGATGTTCTTCTGGTAGTCGAGCTTGACCCACTCGGGGCCTTCCCTCACGACGACAGGATGCGCAGTCGACACCCGCGTGCTTTTCTCACCCGCGATCGTGCAGACGAACTTCCGCGTCGTACCGGGATTGAAATCGTGGCGATCGCCTCCCGGTGCATGAATGCGCAGCGTAAAGGATTTGCCCCAGCGGCGATTATCCTGCAACATGACGGACGTCGACTGCGGGAATGAAAGCGTAAAAGCCTCGCTCTTCGGCGGGTTCACGGTAAAGGAGGTGATCGAGCGGGACATCACATGGACGGTCTGTCCGTCCCAATTCGGTGCAAAGACGCCGGAAGCGCCCGAGCTGTCCGACCAGCGGCCGCCGCCGATCATATCCAACGGCAGTTCAAGCGCCAGCACCACATCTTCGGGACGCTGCTCGCGCGTACTCGTCAGCTGGGCCATGAGCTGCGCCCCCTGAGGCACGGCCAGCAGCTGGCTCGTCCCGCGCGCGTAAAGGTCCGAATAGTTCCGCCGGAACTCGACGGACACCGTCTTCGTCCGTTCATCCGGGAAGGTGAACGAGACGTTCTGTCCATGCGTCGTTCCGACCCACCCCTCATGGTGGATCGCCATCGCAAGGCTTGCGCCGTCTTTCCCCACGCGCACATCGCCATTCAGATCAAGGGTTACGTCCAACGCCATCACGTTCAACGCAGCCGCCGCCGTCATCAAGCTAATCAGATTTTTCATGCCATTATTATACAGAACTTTCCCCATCTTGGCAAGTTCCGGTCAGCGCCCTGCGAAATCGGAGCAGGGTGTATAGCATTCGCGGGTTCCTTGTCCTAGTGTTGAAGCGGCCGATTGGTAGGGCGCAGTCTCCGACTGCGCCGCAATGCCAGTCCCGTGGACAATCATTTGAAATTCTTTGCTACGCGACTGGAATCCACATCCATGTTCTACCCACGTCCCAACGAGGGCTGCCCTCACGAATCTACGTCCCCACTCTCGGACCGATTACCGTCCTGCTCCGAAACCCGCTTCGCGGGACGCGGAAAATCCGTTCGAAGGAATCCCCTCGGATCCAGTACGGGCGAATCTCCCGCGCCGCCTCGGGCGAAAGGACGATGGGATCGCGAAGCGAAAACTTCCCATCGCCTTCCGTGTCCGGCGAAGCCGGTTTCCGCGTGCTCCGTGGTGAAGAACGAGGCCGCGATTGGGGACTGTCCCCGTGAGATTCATACTTTGACTCCCTGACTTCAGCATCATTTCCCTGGCGGGAGGGATCCTCCAGATTCGTATTTTCTCTAAACACACCGCTCATGTCGATCTGCCCAATCGCCAACGAACGCGAATGTGCGCGTCGGCGCTAGACGCAACAAGTGTCCCTCAATCGAAAATCGACAAGCTCATATCGACTTTCCCGTACTTGTCCTTCTCCGTCATACCCGGCGGCAGGTTGAGCGTGGGAAGCTCTTCATTCAACCGGTTTCGCTCTTCTGCCAATTCTCGGAGTATCTTGTGAGACCGTTTCCTCTCTTGTTCTATCGGCTCAAGGGCCCTGTCGATTTCATGCTGGGGCTGGCCTTCCAGCTGCTTGAGGATTTCCGCTTTCTTCAACCTCCTCCTGTAGTTGATTTGCTCATGTTCTGAGGCCTTACGCATGGCCGCCCAATATCTTCTACGGTTTGCCACCCGCGCAGGGATATCCATTCGCGGGGGGATTTTCCCAGCCTTCAGTACGTCGAAGATGTCCGTTCCCTTTGCGACGAACATGTTTTCATCGTCGTGCCAATAACGCACGTCCCGTTCTAGGTTGCGTTCTCCGTAGGGATTAACAAACATTAACGGGCATCTTAATGTGAAATAGACGAACCTGGCAGCAGGACCATAACTCGAACGTATCTCACCCTCTCGGAACGGCAACATCACGTATAGACCCTGGGGCCTCGTCTTGAGATAGAGCGTGAACGTCGGGCTTTGGTAATCCGATTTCGCGACATCCACCCGCTGGCAATACCCGTTCTCCGGCGCCACGTACACCCGATTGGTGGTCGCGATGATTCCCGAATTGACATTTGTCGTCCACAGCGACAGCACCCACTCCTCTCTTACCCGGTCACAGCGCGGTTGGACGAAGATGTCCACATACCCGCTCTTGTCCAAGTCTTGACCCAATCCGCCCTCATTTGCATTCCCAAGCACAGTGCGGGAGGACCACCCATGTTTTGGTTTTGGATATGAGTAGGGATCAAAAATCGAGAGTTGATGTGGGCGGCAGCTGTCCGAGTTCACATCTATGTACCACTCGGCCCCCCACCGAATCGCCGCAGGCTCAGGTTCCATTTTGCGAATGACGATGACAGTCGGGTTGTCATACGAATTCTTGTCCGACCAAGCATAGAACTCAAGAAGCCTCTCCGAGAAATCCTCCTCCCTGCAGTCATATCCAACCCTCTTAACGCCCTTTACCGTACACCCCCATGGCTTGCCAGTTCCATCGCCGAAGTCTACCGCAATGCGTCCATCGGCGTCAGTGACAGGGTACTTGAATTGTGGGTACTTGAATTGGGTACGATCATGTTTCACGGTCACGACAGCCCCCTCGACGGGAGCTCCCGTGGTGTCCACAATGCGGATGTGCGCATATCCGTCGGGCTTCTTGTCTCCAGGAACTCCCTGCGAAACAAGGACAGACAGACAGCAGAACACCACCAAATTGAACGATTTCATTATTTTCATTTAACATCTCCTTTCACTTCGTTTTCCCATCGGGTTCCTTTTTGATGTGATGTAGGATATCGGTCCAAAGCGGCGAAGTCCTCCAACAATTTGAACGAAATTCCCAGCTGTGGTAGTAGCGGTCGCTGCCACATGAAAAATCACCTTCCAAGTTTGCGTTGTTCTTGAAAAATCCGCTCATCGGCAGCTGTCCGATCGCCAGCGATTTGGCCCTGGTGACAAACGAGAACACACACCATTTCGCCTTCTCCGCACCCGAATTGCCGTCTTCGGCAGGATGTTCGTACTTCCAGGCTTCGTCGCCCATCCGATCTTCGTCTTCGCCCGGATAGATTGCCAACTTCATCCCCGAACGATCCTGATAGAAACGCCCATCTTCCCCATTGGACATCCACATTCGCTGCAAGCTGCCAGGATGCATTCCACTACTTTGCCAGGAGGCCGCGACTGGGGACTGTCCCCGTGAGGTTGCAGGCAAGATTGAAACAAAGACAGTCGGCTGAGAAACCACGGAACACACCGAAACCCGCTTCGCGGGCCGCGGAAGATCCGTTCGAAGGAATCCCCTCGGATCCAGTACGGGCGTATCTCCCGCGCCCTCTCGGGCAAAAGGCCGATGGGAGCGCGAAGCGAAAACTTCCAATCGCCTTCCGCGTCCGGCGAAGCCGGCTTCCGCGTGCCCCGTGGTGAAGAACGAGGTCGCTATGAACTGTCCTCTTGTAATCGTCATCGTTCATTCTTTGGCTGGACAACATTGGCAGGTTGGGACTCCGGCAGGACAAGCGTCAATATCTCCTTGTCAAGCTCTTCAAGCTTGTCCCGAAGCGGACGCATTTGATCGCGGATCTTCCAGACTTTTCGTCGTGCAGGCTCCAGGATCTTATCCAGCTCGTCTGTCGACAATCCTTTGTTTTTATCTCGAAGCGGTTTGATTTCCAGTCGATAGCATTCGTTGGCCCGGTCTTGCAACTGCTTCAACTCCTTTTCGACTATCGCCCTCCGCTTGCGGTTCTCGACACGAGCCCGAATGTCCGGGCGGGGAGGATAGCGGTGGTCGAACACAAGCGACTCAAAGGCGCTGGTCCGAATTGACTCGTCAATTTTCAAAGTCTTAAGAGTATCGTCGTTTTCAAGTGTCCGACTCCCGGTCGGATTGAAAAACGCGGTGTCGTATTGGAAATCGAACGTAGGATATGTTCGGTTTGAAGATCGAATGTCGTACGGTTTGAATGTGATCATGCCATAAATCTGTGGCTCCCGTGTTCGGCAATAGAGCGTGAACGCCCTGTGGGTATAGACATCTTGAGTCACGTCCACCCGCTGTGCATATCCTGTCTCAGGTGCGCGATAGACACGGTTTGTCGTGGCAATGAGTCCGCAATTGGCATTCGTCGTAACTATCGTGAGCGTCCAATTCTTCGTCGCCCGATCGTAATAAGGCTTGACGGTAAAGTCGGTGTAGCCATACCGTTCGCCGCAAGAACGATCATTGCAAAACTTCCTGAAAATGTCAACATTGATTGGGAACGAATGGTGATCGCGCGGTGGGACATATCGACAGTCGAGCAGACACGCCTTCTCATCCAGAAGCTTACGCAGAACGATGCGAAAGGGATTTGCTTCAGAATGTACTTGCGGCTTGGCATATTCAGTCCGATTGGGATTTAGATAGTCTTCGTACCTATACCCTTTCTTGCCTGCGGCCTCAACACAACGGTCTTCATCTTCGTCAACTGGGGCGACGATCCGCCCGTTCTCCGTAGCCTGGAAGCATTTTACATGGGGGACTGGATACTGACTGCCGTCAGGCAAGTCCCACCACTTCAATTTTACAAATGCCCCGGGAACAGGATGCCCATCCTGGTCAGTGACCAGGAAGTGAACAGATCCACACCACACGTATCTTGACAACAACAATCCAAAGCAAACAACTATCATTGTGATTTTCATGATCATTCCTCCTCGACATTTCCTACTTGTGTTGCAACGAGACGGCTACTGGGGACTGTCCCCGTGGAGTCG
>JAZUGW010000151.1:0-2931 GCA_045641465.1 Kiritimatiellia bacterium
AAGAACAACCATCTCGCCATGGTGCAGACCTACCGTGCCTACGCGGTACTCGCGCGCGCCGGACGGCTCCACCGCAGCGCCTACGCGCTCGGAACGCACGACTGGCGGCTCGTGAATTTGCCGTCCGCGGCGGACATCCTCTTCCTCAACCAGTTCGTCAATGTCAGCCGTGATGCCTATGCCGGAATTTTCCGCTGGGTGCCCTACCGCAAGACGAGCTGCTTCGGCGAACCGTTCTACAACAAGGGACGCTACTACGGGGCGTGGCGCGGCTGCGACATTCCCTCGATGGAGGTCCGGCGGCAGGTCGGCGGCGTGTGTGTGGAACTTTCGGACTTCGGGGCGGCCTGCGCGGGTGCGCATGGGATTCCCTCCGGAACATGCGGCCAGCCCGGCCACCGGGCGTGGATTTGGCGCACTTCCACTGGCTATTGGGCGATAAGCAACTACATCAAGCCCCCGACACGGAGCAATGCCGCGCTCTTCGGCGGT
This sequence comes from Kiritimatiellia bacterium, assembly GCA_045641465.1. Lineage (GTDB taxonomy): Bacteria > Verrucomicrobiota > Kiritimatiellia > RFP12 > UBA1067 > RUG572. The sequence continues at coordinate 493 of JAZUGW010000151.1, forward strand.
GGCTTCACCGGGCTCACCGCGATGGAAAAGATCTTCGCCGATCCGGCCGCCCATCTGAACGCCGAGTACCAGCTGTGGCTCTATCACCTCGCGCGTCGCGAGAAGGTGGGGGCGGAGGTGGAGGAGCGTCTTCTTAAGAACGCCCTGCGCGCGCAGGAGGCGTTCGTGCCGGCATGGCAGGCGTATGGCAAGTGGCTCATCGAAGCGAAGGTGCCGCGCGCACGGATCCATGCGTTCTTGAAGGCCATCGCAACGGGCCTTCATGATGCGCGCTGGCTCCTTTGGAATGAAATCGATCGCCAACTCGAAGTGCTCGCGAAAACGGAGGGCGTTGGCGCCGTGCGCGAGGAGATCCGCGATCTGCTGCCCCTCGTGCGCGAGAGCGAGGTGCGCGTGCGCGAGGACATCGACTACGGACAGGTGTTCGATCGCCTCGTGAAGCGCTACGCGCCTGCGACGGATGCCGAGTGGCTCGACCTCCTCGACCGCTGGCTCTCGACCCAGTGGGAGACGCGCCAGAGTTTTCGCGCCGGTCTAGCACGCGCCACGACCTGGGCGGGCAAGGACGCGAAGCGCCTGGGACAATTCGTCAAGGCGATTGAAAAACTCTACGCCAAGAAGGCCCCGGGCAAGCCGGCGGTACTCGACTGGCGCGGCATGGTGGCCAGTACCTTGAAGGAAGGGGATCTCGCGGGATTCCGCGAGGCCGTGCGCCTTCACGACAGCTTCGTGCCACCGAAGGCTCCCGAGGTCTATCCCGCGAATGATTTCGGCGGCGAGATTCTCTCGCACAACGGCATGCTCACACTTTCAAGTTCGCATGGCAAGTACGATGCGCCGGAAAACTACGCACGCTTCATCGACCGAGCCGGACTCAATGGCGTGAAGCCCGCCCGGCTTCACACGAACGCCGAGAAGGTTCCTTGGGCCACGGTCACGCTCCCGGGCGATGCCGAGGTCACGGGCGTCTTCATCGATAACGACAACGGCAAGGAAAGCGCTTCGCAGGTTCCGCTCGTCGTATGGACGAGTATGGACGGCAAGACGTGGACGCAGATGTGGCGTACCGATAAAACCGAAAAGACCTATCGCGTACCGCTTACTGTCGCCCATGCGAAATACGTGCGCGTGGGTCGCGAAGCGAGCGACCGCGTGGAACCCCTTCGCCTGAGAAAGATTCTCGTCTACGGCAAAAGACATTGGTGAGATGGCGTTTTGATTGTTCGATTGTTCGGATTGTTCGGATTGTTCGATTGTTCGATTGTGCGGTTACATTGCCAACTTCGAACTTCAGGACGGTACGACGCTCAACCTTGGCGAAAAGACGGCGGCCTGGCCGATTGAAGGGACGGGGGCGCACGCAACGCCGCTCGCCTTTGCCGACAACGCGACGATCACGATTGATGTGACGGGACGCAATTTCACGGAGAAGGAAAAGGTGGTTTCGTGGACCACCGCCCCCGAAAACCTCTCAACGCTGAAATTCAGATTCAAAACGACGTCGAGCTACATGTCGAATCCGCGCATCACCGCCGACGGCATCTGGGTGCGTCACTTCAAACAGTTGATCATCTTCCGCTGACGGGTTAGGTTTTAGGTGTTAGGTTTTAGGGATTAGGGGGGGAGTACATCGCGGTGGTCGTACGAACTAAAACCTAAAACCTGAAACCTAAAACCTAGTCATTTGCCCGTGGTCGGGGTACGGGAAATTTGGTATAATATGCGGCGATGAAGGGCATCTGTACAGATAATCCAAGTGTTGAGAACCTGATCGTGAACAACGGCGTGTACGTCGACAAGACCGACGTACTCTTGGGGCTTGTCCGCGATCCGCTTGCGAGCCAGTTCTTCCTGTCGCGTCCGCGGCGCTTCGGGAAGTCGCTCATGATCAACACGCTTCGGGAAATCTTCAAGGGAAGGCGCGAGCTCTTCAAGGACACCTTCATCGGCAAGAGGGGTTATGATTGGCCCGTCTACCCTGTGATCCACCTTGACGGCTCCAAGGTCGTTGCCTCCACGCCCGAGGTGCTGGAGGTGAAGTTGAATGGAATTGTCGAGGACATCGCCGCGCGATTCTCGGTCCCGTTCGATGACGACAAGCCGTCGGGTGAGAATTTCGAGCGTCTGATTCAGCATGTCGCGGAGACAACGGAAAAGAAGCAGGTGGTCGTGCTCGTCGACGAATACGATGCGCCGGTGAACGGATTCATCAATGACCCTGAGAAGCTGATGGCGTTCCGGGATGTGATGCACCAGTTCTTCCTCGTCCTCAAGGCGAACGTGGAGCGCATCCGGTTCCTGATGGCGACCGGCGTGACGCGCTTCACCAAGATTTCGCTCTTCTCGTGCCTCAACAATCCGACGGACCTGACGATGGACTCTCGTGCGGCGCGACTCTGCGGCTACACGCCGGAGGAGATCGAGACGAACTTCCATGAG
>JAZUGW010000152.1:0-10598 GCA_045641465.1 Kiritimatiellia bacterium
GGGGCGGCGTCGGGCTCAAAGCCGCAGCCGTTGTCGCGGACGGAGAACTTGAGCGTCCGCCCCTCGATGCTCCCGGCGATACTGATCTTGCCGGCCTGGCCGTGGCGAAGGGCGTTGACGACGAGTTCGCGGACGATACGCAGGACAGTGTGCGCCGTGTTGTCGGAGAAGATCTCGCGCGGAATGAAGAAGCGGATGGAGATGTAGGCGTCGTCCAGATAGGGTTCGAGCGTCTTCCGGATCGCTGCGTTCATGTCGCTTTCCTCGAGCGCGTTGCTCCTGAGGTCCAGAAGACAGTTGCGCAACTCATCGCGGCAAGACTTGAGCGTCTTTGCGGCGATTTCGAGATGCTGGTTCATCAGTTCCGGATTCGTCCCTGCAAAGCGTTTCACGGCGTCGATCTGCATCGAGACGCCCGAGAGCGTCTGGGAGAGCGAGTCGTGGAGTTCGACGGCGAGATGCGTCCGTTCGTAGACCTTTAGCTCGGAGGCGACGCTTTTCACCTGTTCGTCCGCGAGTTCCCGTCCGCGGCGCTCGGCGAGCCGCTTGAGCGCGAAGTTCCAGACGAGGATGGCGGCGATCAGGAAGACGAGCGCACCGATGACGATCAGTAGCCGCACGGACGTCCACCACGAGGGGCGTGAGAGGACAACGAGATCGTCCGGTGTCCGCAGGACGAGGAAGAAGCCGCGGGCTTGGGGGATTGACGTGCCGATACCGTAGCTGTCGATGTCGAGGACGCATATCCCCGTCACGGAGACCTTGCTGCCGATGGTAAGTCCCTTGAGGAGCTCCTGATTGATGCCGATGTCGATGGGAATCAGGCGTCCAGACGACTCGATTTGAAATCGCGCCTCTTTTTCGGGGATTTGCGGCATGTAGCGCACGGTGCCGGATAGCCGAAGGGTTTTTCCGTGCTCCTTGATTTTGATCATCGGGTAGCCCGACGACTTGTCGAAGAGCAGGTTTTGCAGTGAGATGTCATCCGGTGCCTTCGGTGGCTGATTGGCGGTGCCGGACGGCTTCCAGAACGCGTTAACGAGGTTCATGAAATAAAGGTCTGTTTCTGGAATGCCAAGAGCGACGATACGTTGTCCGACGCACGGCAGAATGTCTTTCACGAACCTGACCTTGGTTACCTCTCCGCTTGTTGTCTTGAGCAGGGCTTGGTTGAATTGCCAGACGCAGAGGACATCGCCTTCGACCCTCAAAAGGCCATTGGAAGGATTGGATTCTGTGGCGGGCGAGAGGATGACATTTTCAACACCTGAAATCACGAGAAAGTTTTTCATATAGCGCCGCAAGGCACTTTTTGCATCCGTATTGAGTCCCGTGACGGTGGCGTTTGCTCCGATGTATCGGGCTGGATCGACGGGTGGGTCTTCGACGGATTGGTGGATCATGGCGTGCACGACCTCGCCGGCGCACATCATGGAGAGATGGATGAACCCAGGATCGCTTTCGTCGCGGAAGAAGTCACGAATTGTGCCGGAAACACGACAAAGAAGCCCGATGTTTTTGCGGTTGTAGAAGTCGCTTGGCTTTTCGCAGACAATGATACGGTCATTTGCCGCGGTAGGTGTGATCCTGCTGGCTTCGGTGTAGCCGGGATAGATTTCGCCTTGGTACTCGTATAACGTGCCGGACAACCGGATGTAATCGTTGAGATGCGGGTTCGGAATGTTGGCGGCAGGGCGGTCTGGTCTGTTGAGTTCGTAGATGACCTCGGTTTGATCGCCCTGCGCAATGGTAAAGATCCATTCCCGGGTTGTGGCGCGTTTGAAATACCTAACCAGCCGACCCGAGACCTCGAATCGCAAGTTGACGTTAGTCGGGCATTGACAGGCCGAGATCAGATCGGACAAGTTGGTAATGATATTTTCCGCTGCGGGAGAGTGCGCCGCGAAAAATGCAATGATCAACAGAAGAGCGGCTTTTGCTTTTACCATTAGTATTCTTAATTATAGCAAATTGTGTACTCGCCCACACTTCGTCCATTTGGATGAATGGTGCGGGGACGCGTTTTTTGCTACCATAAAACCAAAGAAAGGAAGGTCAAAGATGACACGAAGTGTAGTTCTTCAAAAGTTGAAACAGATTGCGGCTTTGGTCGCCGCTTGTGTTTTCGGACAACTTCAGGCGGGGAATTTCTATTTCACCGGCGAAGGCGACGGCCACAGCTGGAATCTGAAAGACAACTGGCGATCCGGCAATAAGACGACCGGCAGTCATGCGCTTCCGAGTTACGGCGATACGGTGATTGTCGACCCTGGCGAGGGACAGGATCTTTTTCTTTCGACGTCCAACACGACAGAATCAACCATCTGGCCGTGCCATCGTGTCTACAAGTTCATGTCCGGCACGACATACATCGACCGCAAGCATACGTTCTACTATCATGGTGCTGCCACAACCGATCCGCAGATTCACGTCGAGGCTGGCGCGACGGTTGTCCTCTCGAATAGTGTTACGGTCTATAACGGCGGGCCAATGAGAAAAACGGGCGCGGGTACGTTTGTCCAGATCGGAACGGAGTCGGCGTACTCGAGCGCCCCTGCCGGTCCGACGCTCGACATACAAGAGGGCTCCTGGCTGATGAAGTGCCCCGGCAACAGCTATGGTGTCTATTGCAAAAACACGAACCTCGTGATTCGCTCTGGGGCCACTTTCCTGCAGGAGGGTTGGAATTCAATGGATCTGGCAGTGAAGGTGACGGTCGAGGAGGATGGCATTTTTTCCATCAACAGCAAGGGCGGAGAGGTTAAAATCGGAACTCTGGTCGGTTCCGGTACGGTGTGCGGTACGCCGGGGTTGGACAGTGGTAGCACATTCACGATGACCTATGACAAGGGACCGTGCGAATTCACCGGCATCATCACGAATGTCCCGAATGTTAACTTTGCTCCGAGCAGCGCGGCGAAGGCGGCTGGGAATTTCCGCTTTGACGCCGCCGGGGATACGTTCCGTTTCGTTACTGCCGTTAAAGGTTGTGGCGATTCGATTCGTTGGGTTTCGGGCGTGACGGAGGCCGCGTTTCAGGAATACCAAGCGGACGATGATTCGGTCGTCCGTACCGAAAATATGGACGAAGAGCCGGTGAACGTGACGGTATCAAAATTGGTTCTGGATGATTCAAAGGCTATCAAGGTAACAGGATGCGGTGGATTTGCTTTGCCCGAGATCAGGTTTGCGGACAGATCCACCGTCTTCACGATAGAGGATGGGCTTGTCTACGGCGGCATGGCGACGGATAAGGCGGACAGCACGACTGTGCTGAAGCGTCCGAACAGGACTTCGTTTGCCGCCAACGCCAATGCGGGGACCGTGCGCGTCAAGGGGGGTGAACTTGACTTCTATAGCAATTCCGATAGCGGCAACGGTGGCATTCACCGATTGGAGGTGCTCGGCGGCCGGGTCGTCCAGAGCGCCATCAAGCCGACGAGTTTCGCCACGCCCGCCGACCCGACGACTGTGCTGATCGACGGAGGTGCGTATCTTGGACGCTCGACATACGCGGGCAATGACAATTACCAATATAACAATGCGATTTTCGACGCGAGTGACGCGTTTCGGGTGGACATTGGAGCAAACGGGGCGACGTTCGGCTGCGCCTACGGACATCACCTCGATTCGGCGAACCTGATCTTCAGCTCGTCCCTGCGTACGGCGCCGGGACTGGAGGTTTCCGGCCCGATCAACTTTCTGCCGCAGTGGATGAGCTTCAAGGTCTCCGCGCCGATCCTGGCGAATGGTCCGGTCAGCTTCCTGGGCGGGGTCGTGCGGCCGGGAGCGGCCGCGGCAATTGGCGCAACGCCGGAGTGGTTTGGCACGGGCACGTTGACGCTCGGCTCGACTCTCCTGCTGTTCGAGAATTACACGACATCGACAACGCTGAAACTCGCAGGTGGTGTGGGGTCGCAGCTCGTCTATCGCGATGCATCGTCCGTTTGTTTGCGGAATGAATCGGGCAAAGCCGCACAGCACATTGTGATCGGTGCCGTCGGAGCGGAGGAAAACTCGGTGCTCCGCCGGGCCCGCAAGGGGTCTGTGTTGACGCTGTGGGATCCGGGCAAGAATCTCGGCGCGGACGGTTATTCTTCTGTCAAGGTCAACGGCGGGGTGCCTGTTGATGCGGCGAGCGGGCTTGTAAAGGAGCCGGTCTTTTTCAGCGACGGCACGGCCGAGCATTTCGTCACCTACGACGCAGGCAGGGGCTTTGTCCAGCTCGTCACCACGACTGCCAACCTCGACGGCGGAAAGGATTCCGTGGCGGTCGTGGGAAGCGTGTCTGTTGCGGCAAATACAACGAAGGAAGTTGCTGCTGTGAAGGTCAACGCCTGGGGCACGCTGACGATCAACGCCGGGGCAACGCTCAAGGTTGGCAATGGGACGGATCCGGCGAAAGTCATCCTCCAGAATTCCACCATCGCTGGCGCGGGCACCCTCGACTTCGGCACGTCGGAGGGCGTGATCATGGGCGGGGCGCATCCGAACCCGAACACGATCAACGCGAAGATCACGGGCTCGGGCGGTATCACCTTCGCCGCAACGCCTAACTATGGTTATCGCTATCTTAACATCGGTGGGGACAACACATATTCGGGAGGCACGTGGATTAACGTGGCACGTGTGGATGTAAGGTCGAATACCGCCTTCGGCACGGGCGATGTCTGGGTTTGCGGTGATGAGCGTAATGGCGGGCGCGTCCGTTTTGACCGTCCCGTGACGATTGCGAACAACTTTCACCTCTCTGGTTGGGGTGCTCGGCAGAATATGGATGGCGACAATGCCTATGCGAATGGGTACGGCACGACAAAGGCCGAACTCGGTGCGCTCGTATTCCCGACGAACGGTATCACTCTCACCGGCAACATCGAGCTGATCGGCGAGACGCGCATCGGCGCGACAAAGGGCGAAAAGGCCGTTGATGCGGAACTCCGCGGCGTTATTTCGGGCGGTGCGGTCGAGGTATATGGCATTGATGGGCGCGTTTGTTTTGCGAACGACAACACCTACTCGGGTGGCACGGTCATTCGCAACGGCCAGCTGCATATCGCGAAGTCGGGTTCGCTCGGCACGGGAACGGTGACGCTTGACACGGGTACGCTCGTCTTTGATAACGCAGCGCCGCTTGTCTTCACGAATGAGCTTCTTGGCGTCGGCAAGATCGCGATGGCAGGCTCGGCACCGGTCACATTCGCGACGGACCTGACGAAGGTGATGCTAGACAGTACGCTTGATATCCGCGGCGCGGTCCAGCCGTTCCTCGGGACGATTCCGTTCGCGGCGGTGACGAGCTCGACGGACCACAAGACCACGATCGAGTTTGCTGCGAATCTCGGACTTGTGAAGTGGGGCGGCGTGACGATTGATTACGACAAGATGCTGCTGACGGTCAAGTCGGGTACGACGCTTGACCTTGAGGGCGCAACACTCGACGTTTGGCGGCTTACGGTCGAGGACGGCGCCGCTGTGATCAACGGTACGGTGAACGAGTCTCACCCGGCAAAGGGCTTGCTGCTGATCGTGAGGTAGACTCATGGGGAATGTTCAGTTCGGGATGCCGCTCCTTGCGTTGGCGGCCGGTGTCGCTATCGGGATTCCTCGCCTGTCATTTGGTGAAATTTTACTTCCGGATCCGACGATCTTCAAGGACACCGGCGTCTATTACCTGACAGGGACGGAAAACGGGATCCTTGATGATGGCGGACGAGCATCTGGCCGGACTGTTTTCCCCGTTTATGAATCTTCGGATCTCCTTCACTGGCGGGCACTGGTGACCGAGGATGGGGAGGGTCGTCTGCTCTCGACAAATTCTGCGTTTGGAAGCGTACGATTCTGGGCCCCGCAATTGTTCCGTCACAAGGGAAAGCTCTGCTTGGCTTATACGGCCGACATGCGGTGGGGCATTGCCGTTGCCGACGGGATTGGGAGACCGTTTCGGCCATACGTGGATTTTGCGCGACGAGGGGGACAGAGCATCGATCCGTTTGTCTTCATCGACGATGATGGACGTGTTTATGCCTATTTTTCGGACAGCGTGACGTTATCGACGGCTGTCGTCGAACTGTCGGATGACTTGAAACGGATGGTGGGTGAGGTGACGCCCTGTGTGCATAATGATCAGGAATGGGAGCGGTTGCCAGTAGAGGAGCGGTATCTCCGCATTAATCTGGAACGCAAGACCGGAATCTGGGATAGTTACATCTCTGGCATTGGTTCGACGGAAGGTGTGACAGTCGTCAAGCGCAAAGGGAAGTACGTGCTTTTCTACAGTGCCAACGATTATCGCTCCCCAGACTATTGCGTAGGGGTGGCGGTGGCCGACAATCCCCGGGGGCCTTTTAAAAAGTTGCAGTCCGGACCGGTACTCTCGCGAGCCCAGACCGGTCTCAATGGAACGGGCCATGGCGATGTGTTCTTTGATGGTGTGGGCGACATGTGGTACGTGTTCCACGCTCATCGGTCGGATATTCGGATTTCCCCGCGTCGGACTGGGGTGATCCGTCTGATTGAAACCGTCGAAAAGGACGGTTATCCGTGCTACAAGGCTGACGAACCGTCGATGCGCTTGCTTTGATGATACTGATGTTGAAAGGATGAAAAGGTGAATAAGGCTCTATATGGTGTGATGACAGCTGCAATGCTTCTTGCCGCGGCGGCGTCGGGTGAAAATCTGTTTCCCGGCGGGGATTTCTCGGATGCGAAGGCGAACCTGCATCCGCTTGCGGGGGCGAACGGCGGGGAGGTCTCGTTGCATACGGAGGATGCGACGTGGAACCGTTGTGCGAAGCTGGCAATCGTTCGCACATACACGAACGATCAGGGGCATGTCACTTACACGGCAGGGGGGCGTTTCGGTTCTGACGGAAAGGAATTCGGCATTCCGGTGAAGGGCGACACGCTCTATGATTTTACGCTTGAGGTTAAGGGGGGCGGCAATGTCACGCAAGCGGGCGTTGGCTTTATCGACTGGCAGACGGGACAATGGGCGAAGGACGCGAAAAACGGGAAGACGACCCTCGGCACGGTTGCGCTCACAGACGGCTGGTCGCGGTTCAAGGGCTCCTTTCGCACTCATCCCGGCGCGAAACGGGCCGTGCTGACGGTCGGGCTCTGGCAGTCCACGCAGTATCCACCCGTTCGGCTCAAGGTCGGCGACTGCGTCTATGTGGACAATGTCACGGTTGAGGAGTCGCAGGACACGCTTGAGAACCTGACAGCGGGCAAAGGGCGCAAGGCCGAGACAAAGACCGTGAAGTCTGTTGCCGACGGGTCGGAGTTTGACGACTTCGTCCTGTTGCAGAGCCGAGCCGCTGGTAAATCCGCGCCGACGGCACAGACCAGAGTCAGGATAGCCGTGGAGGAGGACGCGATCGTCATCCACGGCGATCTTAAGGAACCGTTGGGCGTTCTGCAGGGCGCGGCGGAGAAGGTGTGGTCTGGCGGCGAGGTGACTGAGATATTCTTCGGCCCCGCGCCCTGCAACAGCGATCGCACGTTTACGCAACTTGCCTTCAATCCCGCCGGAGCGCGGATCATGAACACGGGCGATGGGCTGATTGAGGACCCGAAGGGCTGGGAACTTGTGACGAACGAAGTGAAGGACGATTGCTGGAAGTTCGCGGTGCGCATCCCAAACGAGACGCTCGGCTGGATTCGGCGTCCCGAGAAGGGGGAGATGATACCCTTCAATTTTTGCCGCACACGGCAGAAGGCGAGGGAGTTTATCACCTGGGCGCCCGTGCGAGATGCGTACGGGGAGGTCGCGAATTTCGGACGTCTCGTCTACGGCACCTGGGAAGACGCACTTCGCCGCGAGTGGAAGGTGAAGGGACCCTGCAAGGATCGTGCCGCGTTTGAAGAGGCTGCGGCAAAGGCCGAGGCGGCGAAAGCGCAGGCAGAGTTCGATCGCTTTGCGGACCTCAAGTTCGTTGCCGCGCCAGTTGCAATCGATAGCGATTACGCCATTCCGTTCGTGCCACGCGAGATCTTTCACGCGCCGAGCAATGTCACGCTCAAGGCATCCGTGAACGAATACAAGGACTTGCCGGTCGCGATCATGAACCTGACAGACAAATCGGCCGATTACCGGGTTGTTCTTGAGACGGTGCCGACAAACAAGTTCAACCACTTCTATACGGGGACGTGGGGTCTTTCGGGGCTTGAGCCGGAACGTGTGACCGCGCGGACTGCGGTTCGCATGAAGGACACGGCCAAAGCGCCTGCGTCGACACGGCTTGACCCGCTCCCGAAAATGAACGAGGCGAAAACCGTGACCGTACCGCCCGGGGAGGCGGGGCTTGTGTGGTTCGACATCAATCTTGTCGATGCGAAGCCGGGAACCTACGCAGGACGCGTCCGTGTGATTCCGCTCGGCGAGCCTGGTGACTGGGTGAGCGTCGGCGGCTGGAGTAACCGCAAGTACATGGGGCCGCTGCAGGACATTTTTGTTGAGCTGGAGGTCTTGCCGATCGGTTTGCCGAAGGAGTCGGCGATTCCCTCGGCGTTTTTCCAGCCGCCGTCTTGTGAGAGCGAGATGGACATCTTCACGCAGCTTGGCGTGACCGAGTACATGGTTTCGCCTTGGAGTGTGCTGTATGAGCAGGATAAGAAAGGCGATCTTGATTTAAATCGGCCTAAGCCGGGCCTGATGAAGACGGTCGAACGCTTGCGCCGCGAGAGGGAGTGGGCGGCAAAGCGAGGGACGAGAGCGACGTACTTCATCGGCTTCGGTGCCTACGACACGATGAACTCAATCTACAACTGGAAGAAGGATCCGGAGGTCTCGCGTCGCCTCTGGCCTCAGTTCGTCAAGGGCATCCAGAAGATGATGAATGACTCTGGTATCGGTGAGGATGAGTATAACGTTGAGACGTTTGACGAACCTGATCCGAAGCGGTTTGAGACACTTTTCTGGACTCACGACATCGCGCGAAAAACGGCGCCGGGCATGAAGCTCACGCTGACCCTCGGTGCGCACATCATGTCCGCAGAGGACATGCGGAAGCTCGATCCGATTACGGACAACTGGATTCTCTGGAGCGACGGTTATTTCACCCGTGACGAGCATCTCGCGTACATCCGTGAGGCGCTCGGAAAAGGAAAGGGCGTCTGGCATTACCTCTGTAACACCTCGCCGCGCGTGCCGATTTTTGCGGGGTATCGGCGCCATGCCTGGTTCGGCGAGTTCCAGCGCCTGTCAGGCAATCAGTTCTTCATCCTGCACGACGCCGAGGGCGGGGTCGGCGAGCGTGACTGGAAGGCGCCGACGAACGGCGGCTTCGTCTACCGCTCCTTCGACGAGTTCATCCCGTCCGTCCGCTACATGAGCTTTCGCCGCGGCATCTACGATGTCAAATACATAGCCAAGTTGAGGGCCGTCGCCGGAGACGAACCGGAAGTGAAGAAGTTTCTCGAGACTGCGGCGAAGCGAGTCGTCGTCACGGAAAAACACGATCATACGGCAGCGGATCGCGTCCGCGACGAGGCGGCCGCACTCATCCTGAAGTACGGAGCCAAGCGATGACATTGCTCTTAGGTGCTCTGCTGGTTGCCGGTACGTACCTGCCGGGAGAGGGGAGCTTCGACGTGTCTGTATACCAGACAACGGGCGAGCGCGGGTTCCGCGAGATCCTGACGAGTCCGTTCACGGTACACGCCTACACGAATCGTGCGCCGATCGACGTCGATGCGGCGGAGGTGCGCGGACGGTTCTCGTGGCTTGGGGTGTCGATGACGGACGCCTCGTGCTGGCTTCTGTCGCGTCTTGTGCCGGAGAAGCGGCGGGCGCTTCTGGAGGCGATCTTTTCGCCGACGAGGGGCGCGGGGCTCCGGGGTGTGCGGCTCAACATCGGTTCTAGCGATTACTCGACCGCGATCTACAATTACAATGAGAACGCAGGCGACGTGGAGATGAGGAAGTTCTCCGTCGCGCGGGACGACAACTGGGTGTTCCCGATGGTGAAGGAGGCGATGTCCGTCAATCCCGATCTCTTCATCTTCGCCGCGCCGTGGAGTCCGCCCGGCTGGATGAAGACGACTGGCAACTTCATCGACGGACACTTCAAGGACGGCTGCGAGCAGGCGTACGCCAACTACCTTACGGCCTACGTGAAGGCCTGTCGTGACCGCGGTATCGACGTGAAGGCCGTGACGGCGCAGAACGAGGCGGCGCTCTCCACCAACGGCACGTATCCCTCGTGCGTCTTTTCGGCAGAGCAGGAGGCGGCCGTCGCGAAGCTGTTCGCGGCGCGGCTGAAGGAGGAGGGACTTTCAACCGTCCCGTGGCTCTGGGATCACAACTACAACGGGACGCAACGTCTCGTGCGGCAGCTTGACGGACTCGGTCTCGCCTCGGTCGTAGGCGGAGTTGCCTGGCATTCCTATTCGGACGGCGAATCGGATCTCTGGCCGCTCAAGAAACAGTTTCCATCCATCCCGTTCTACCATACGGAGATGGGCCCGGCGAAGCACGATTCGAGCCGCAACGAGCAGTGGTGGTGCGGCAAGGTCAGCCGTGCCCTTGAGAACGGCTGCGAGTCGTTCACGGGCTGGAACCTCTGTCTGGACGCCGACGGTCAGCCGCTCGTAGGCCC
>JAZUGW010000153.1:0-34318 GCA_045641465.1 Kiritimatiellia bacterium
CCACGAGCATTTTACGGGCGTTCTTTTGAACCACACCCGTGCGTCGAACCTGAATCTCCAGTTTACAATCTTCAATTTTCAGTTTTCAGTTTGGCATCCCCCCTGTTGCACGAAGAGGATCACACATTTGAATCGATGTGAAACATAACGGTATGAAGAGCTATCCAACCACTATTACGCCTGTCAGACCGAAAACTGAAGATTGAAAATTGAAGATTGGAAACTCAGGTTCGGCGCACGGATGCAGTTCCTCTGTAAAGTCCGTAATGCGCTGTCGGCGTCGAACCTGCGGCTCTGTTACACGAAGTGGATTGCTCTTCCCGGTCGGTGTAGAGTGCCTCCGCGGACGCGGGCGTGCGGCACGAGCCGGAGCCGACGACGGGCGGAGACGCGGGCGCGGACAAGCGGCTTCGCGGGCAGGTGGCGCGAGCCGGTATTCCGGCCGCGCCAGATGCCCCGAAGACGCGCCCTACGGGCCTGCGGCTTCCGGCCGTCTTGGGGGGGGGCAATGCGCCGAAGCGCTAGCGGAGGGAAGGTGCCGAAGGCACGGCGAAGCCGCCCGCAAGGGCCCGCGCGGTGCCGCACGCCCGCGGCCCACACCGCCCCCGAAGCCGCACGAGCCTCCACCTACACGGACACACGGCACGCGGGGCACGGATTGCGGCAGCACCGGCACCCGCTCACTGACCGATTACCCTCCAGTTTCGATTTGCCTCGCGCGCGCGCATATGGTATAATATTATTACTGAATTTCAAACTAAGTCTTGCCATTGAAGATTGTGCCATGAGCGACGAAGAAAAGAACGAGAACAACGTGGAAGAACCGACTCCAGAACCCGCGGCCGGCGGTTTGCTGGAGGATGTGAACATCGTTGAGGAAATGAGCCGTGACTACATCGACTATTCGATGTCGGTGATCATCGGGCGTGCGCTTCCGGATGCGCGCGACGGTTTGAAGCCGGTGCACCGGCGGTCGCTCTTCGGCATGTACAAGCTCAACGTGACTTCGGGCTCGAAGCACATGAAGTCCGCACGTGTCGTCGGCGAAGTGATGGGTAAGTACCACCCGCACGGCGACTCGTCCATCTACGAGACGATCGTGCGCATGGCGCAGCCGTTCTCGTTGCGCGTGCCGCTGGTGGACGGACACGGCAACTTCGGTTCGATCGACGGCGACGGTGCGGCTGCCATGCGTTACACCGAAGTGCGTATGCAGAAGGCGGCGGAGGAAATGCTCGCGGACCTCGAAAAGGACACCGTGGACATGATGCCGAACTTCGACGAAACGCTCGAAGAGCCGACGGTGCTGCCGGCCAAGCTGCCGAACCTGCTCTTGAACGGATCCTCGGGTATCGCCGTCGGCATGGCGACGAACATCCCGCCGCACAATCTCGGTGAACTCTGCGACGGCATCACGTACTACATCGACCACCGCGACTGCTCGATCGACGACCTCATGCAGTACGTGAAGGGGCCGGACTTCCCGACGGGCGCGATGATCTGCGGCATGAACGGCATCCGCGCGATGTACAAGCTCGGACGCGGCCAGCTCACGGTGCGCGGCCGCGCGGAGATCGAAGAGTGGAAGGGCGACCGTCAGCGCATCATCATCACGGAGATTCCGTATGCGGTCAACAAGACCGAGATGATCAAGCACATGGCCGAGCTCGTGAAGGACAAGGTCATCGAGGGCGTCTCCGACATCCGCGACGAGTCGGCCGAAGACATCCGCGTGGTAGTGGAGCTCAAGCGCGACGCGATCGGACAGATCGTGCTCAACAAGCTCTACAAGCACACGGAACTGCAGACGACCTTCGGCGCGATCATGCTGGCGATCGACCAGGGGCGCCCGCGCATCATGAATCTCAAGGACTTCTTCCGCTGCTATGTGAACCACCGTTTCGAGGTGATCACGCGGCGCACGAAGTTCGAACTCAACAAGGCCCTCGCGCGCAAGCACATCCTCGACGGGTTGCTCATCGCCATCGCGAACCTCGACGACGTGGTGCACATCATCCGTTCGTCGAAGAACCGTGACGAGGCGAAGGTGCGCCTGCAGGAGGCGTACAAGTTCAGCGAGGCGCAGGTGAACGCGATCCTCGACATGCGTCTCTACCAGCTGACCGGCCTCGAACGCGAGAAGCTGGAGGCGGAACTCGCCGCGCTTCTGGTGACGATTGCGGACCTGCAGGCGATCCTCGCGGACGCGAACCGCGTCTATCAGATCATCAAGGACGATCTGGCGATGCTTCGCGAGAAGTTCGCGGGCAAGACGGACGGCAAGCGCCGTACCGAGATCACCTTCGATGAAAACGAGGTTTCGCTCAAGCACCTCGTGGCGGACGAACCCTGCGTGATCACGCTCTCGAACCGCGGCTACATCAAGCGCGTACCGCTCACCGAATACAAGGAGCAGAACCGCGGCGGACGCGGCGTGAAGGGCGCGCAGATCAAGGAAGAGGACTTCCTGCGGCTGGTGTTCGTGGCCGAGACGCACGATTCGCTCATGTTCTTCACGAACACGGGCCGTCTCTTCCTCAAGGACGCCTACGAGATTCCGGAAGCGCCGCGCGCGAGCTTCGGCAAGCCGCTTGTCAATTTCCTCAACCTCCAGCCCGACGAACAGGTGCTGCGCCTGCTGCCGATCCGGTCCTTCGAGGGCGATGTGGACGTGATGTTCGCGACGGCGCAGGGTACGGTGAAGAAGACCCTGCTCGGCGATTTCAAGAACGTCAACCGCAACGGCATCAAGGCGATCACGATCGACGAGGGCGATTCGCTCGTGGAAGTGCGCCTCGTGAAGCCGGGCGAAGACGTGGTGATGATCACGCGCAACGGCATCGGCACGCGCTACAATTCGAGCGAAGTGCGTCGCATGGGCCGCGCGGCGACCGGCGTGCGCGGCATCAGCCTGCGCGAAGGCGACGCCGTCTGTTCGCTCGACGTCGTGGACGACACGAAGACGCTTCTTGTCGCGACGGAGAACGGCTACGGCAAGCGCACGGAGTTCAGCGCGTATGAGACGAAGCATCGTGGCGGCATGGGCGTGACGGCGATCAAGGGCGCCGACCGTAACGGCAAGGTCGTGTCGGCGCATGCCGTGCACGACGACGAGTCGATCATCTCGATCACATCGGACGGTCTGATGGTGCGTCAGCGCGTGGTGGACATCACGGTTGTCGGCCGTAGCGGCATGGGCGTGCGGCTTGTGCGTCTCACGGAAGGGGCGTCGCTCGTTTCCGTGTCCGTCGTGGCGGCCGAACCCGAAGAGAATGCAGCGGCCCCTGCGGCCGATGATCCGTCTGCTTCGCCTGCCGAGTCGGCGGCACCCGAAACAACGCCTGAGGGCGAGGGGGCGACCCCGGAAACGCCGACGACTGAGGAAGGAGCCAACTCGTGAAAAAGTCCGTAGCTCCCATATTCCCGCAAAAAGACGACAAGGTGAACTTGCTCCTCGCGAGCGGCTTCTTTCTGGGACTTGCACCGTTCGTGCCGGGATCTTTCGGCGCGCTCGTCGGACTCGTCTGGCACTTCCTCGCGTTGCCGTTCGGCCTGAGCGACGGGGCGGTGCGTCTGTGGTGCCTGATCGGCGTCGTCGTGTTTTCGATTCTGCACTATCGTCTGACCCCGTGGGCGCAGCGGAAGTGGAATTGTGCGGATCCGCGTCATTTCGTTTTGGACGAAATCGTGGGCTATCTCTGCGTGCCGCTTTTCTGGGCGTTGCCGGCGGAACCGGTGCTGCCCGTCTGGGCGCTCGCGCTGCTCGGGTTTGTCGTCTTCCGCATTCTTGACGCCATCAAGTTGCCGGGTGCGCGCTACATCGACCGCAACATCCACACGGCGAGCGGCGTGTTGTTCGATGACGTCGTGTCGGCGATCTATACGGCGATTCTCGTGTCGTGCATTGCGTGGCTGGGTAATTGAGTGTCGGTGCGAGACGCGAGGCGATGAAGAAGCTCCTGTTGAGTGTGCTGGCGGTAGCGGCGTTGGGCGCGCAAGCGACAACGTTCACGCGGCCACTTGATCGTGTGGCGTCGATGGATCCCTTGCGTGCGACGTCGATGTACGATGCAATGGCGATCGCCCTTGCCTATGAAGCGCCGCTGGAAATCGATTACTTTGCGCGGCCGTACAAGCTGCGTCCGGGCCTCTGCGCCCTGCCGGAAGTCTCAGCGGATGCACGCGCGTATACTTTCACCATTCGCGAGGGGGCGGTGTTCCATGCGGATCCGTCGCTGGGGAACAAGTCGCGTCCCGTGACGGCGCAGGATCTGGTCTACTCGCTCAAGCGGCTGGCGGACAAGAAAAACGCCTCGAGCGGCCTCTGGACGATGGACGCCGTTGCACGCGATGCGAAAGGCGAACCGCGCGTGGAGGCGCTTGATGCACGCCGGGTGAAGATCACGCTGGAGAAGCCGCAGTATATTTTCCCGTGGTTGATGGCCATGCCGTATGCGAGCGCGGTGCCGCAGGAAGCCGTTGAAATGTACGGATCCCGCTTTGGCAGTTTGGCCGTGGGGTCGGGTCCGTATCGCCTCACCGACTGGTGGCGAAACCATCGGATGCGCTACACGCGCGCGCCGGCGTGGCCGGGATGGAAGGACATTCCGACGAAGCCCTACGACGAACTCGAGTTTGTCGTGGTGGACGATGCGTCCACGCAGTGGCTGATGTTCCTTTCGGGCGAAGTGGACATGTTGCGTGCCATTGCGAATGACAACTGGGACGCGGTTGTGGGGCCTGATGGCAAGTTGCTGCCCGACCTGCAGGCGAAGGGCATACGCCTCTTCACGACGGTGGCGCTGGAAGTCGACTACATCGGCATCAACATGAAAGACCCCGTGCTGGGACCGAACAAGAAGCTGCGCCAGGCGCTCAACTGCGCGTTTGACTTCGACGCGTGGAATCGCTACTGCAACAACCGTCTGCTGCCGTGTTCGGGTCCGGTGCCGCCGGGTGTCGAGGGCCGCCTTGAAACGCCGTTTGCGTATTCCTACGATGTCGAGAAGGCGAAGAAGCTTCTTGCCGAGGCGGGCTATCCGGGCGGTGTCGATCCGAAGACGAATCGCCGGTTGGTGATTTCCATTTCGTGTGGACGTGCCAATCAGGAAGTCCGCGAGGAAATCGAACTCGTGCAGAGCTTCTACAACGCCGTCGGCCTCAAGCTCGAACCGCGCTATATGACGTGGGACGCATTCCTTCAGGCCGTGAACCAAGGACAGACGTCGCTGTATCTGATGAGCTGGCTTGGCGACTATCCGGATGCGGAAAACTTTCTGCAGGTCTTCCATTCAAAGAACGTCGCACCGGGTTCGAATCACGGCAACTATGTGAATCCCGAATTCGACCGGATCTACGATGCAGGCCTGACGACGAGGAATGCCGAAGAGCGGCTCACGTATTGGCGCAAGGCGCAGGAGATCATCCGCGAGGACTGTCCGTGGATCTTCCTCTACTATCCGAAACGCTATTCGTTCGCCAAGGCCCGTCTGGGCAACTATATTCCGTCTGACTTCCCGTACGGTACGGAGAAGTACCTCTACCTCAAAGAACAAAACAGCAAGTAAAACGTATGAACGCTTTCTTGAAAATCAACGGACTGTTTGTCGCAACCTTCTGCGCGTTGGCAGGTTGCGAAACGGTCGAACGCGCAAGGGCCGCGCAACAGCGTGTCGCGGCGCTGACGAACGACGTCGCGGTGGCGACGAGTGCGTCGACGAATCGCGTGAACCTGGTCGGTTCGCGCCTCGTGGACTACGTGGCCTACGCGTCGGCGCATCGTCCGGACCTCGAGGCGTCGCGCCTCGCCGTATCCAACGCCGTGCTCGGGGTGATCCTTGCGACCTCCGACCAGCGTCTGCAGGCCGACCTTTCGGCGGGCTATTCGCAGCAGACGCACAACACGCATCACTTCTCGTGGCATCAGAACCGCGGGAAGGCGACCGGGGCGATCTCGTTCGATCTGCTCATCTACGACTTCGGGCGCATCGAAGCGCGCGAGAAGGCGGCGCGCGAAGACCTCATCGCGGCGAAGCGCGATCTGGAAGATGCAGAGCTGACGGTCTTCAATGAAGTGTGTGCGTCCTATTTCACGCTGATGCGCAACGACGCGCTTCTGGAAGTGGCGCGGACGAACGAGTTCATGCACGCGGAGCATCTGAAGCAGAGCGAGCAGCTGTTCAATGTGGGCGAAGCGAAGAAACTCGACGTGCTGAAGGCGCGCGTGGATCTGTCCGATGCGCGGCTGGCGACGATCAACGCCTCGAACGAGGTGATCACGGCGGGGGCGGAGTTTCTGCGGACGCTCGGCCTCGAGAACGATCGCGCGACGCGCGCGGATGTCCTGGCCGTGGCGAAGGACTGTCTGGCGGAGTCGACGAACCAGCTGCCGGTCACCACCTACACGGCGGTCGAAGCGCTGCAGCTGGCGCGCACGAATTCGCCGTCCCTCTGCGCCCTGCGGGCGAATCTGCGTGCGGCGATGGCGGATGTGGACTATGCGGTGGCGGACCTGAAGCCGCGCGTGTCGCTCTCGTCGGCATTCAATTTCGTCGATCCCGCCTGGAACTGGAGCTGGGGCTTCCAGGCCGTTCAGACGCTGCTGGATGGCTGGCGCAAGCAGGCGGCAGTGAAGGTGGCCGTGGTGGCGATGCAGTCCGCCCGCACCGCCGTGGACAACGCCGAGCAGCGGCTGTCGTACGATCTGGCCGTCGCGGCGGCGACGCGCGACAACGCACGGCAGTCCCTTGAAACGGCGCGTGTGGAAGTGGCGCAGGCGCGTGAGAATTTCGAGAACGTGATGATGCAGTACCGCGTGGGCGATGCGTCCCGACTCGACTTTACGGATGCCGTCGGCGCGCTGGCGAGCGCGCTCGGTACGCGTGTGAAGGCTTTCTATGCGGCGGAAATCGCCGAGGCGACGCTGGTGCGTCTGACGGGGCGGGATCCGTGGGCGAATTCCGCTCTTGCGCCGACAGTGAAACATGAACCGACAATTGAGGATCTCGCAAATGAAAATCGTTAAGTTTCTGATCAAACTCGTCATCTGGCTCGCTATTTTGGGGGCCGCGGGCTATTCTGGCTGGCGCTACTTCGATTCGAAGAAGGAAGAGGCGGCCGTCATCACCTATCGTACGGCGCCGCTGGTGAAGACGGACATCTACCGGACGGTGGAGGCCACGGGTACGGTGCAGCCGATCAAGGAGGTCGAAGTCGGCGCGCAGGTCAACGGACGCATCGTGAAGCTGTTCGTGGACTACAACTCGGTCGTGACGAACGGCCAGGTGGTGGCGCTCATCGACCCGCAGGTGTACGAGGCGAACTACAAGAACGCGCTGGGCGAACTGCACACGAACGAAGCGAACATCAAGAAGTGCGAAGCGCAGCTCGTATTGGCGGAGAAGACGCTCAAGCGCAAGCAGGAACTGGTGAAGAACAACATGGCGCCGGTTGCGGACTACGACATTGCGCTTGAGTCGCGCGATACGGCGATTGCCTCGCTTGAAGCGGCGAAGGCGAGCGTGGAGCGCAGCCAGGCGAGCGTGAGCCAGGCGCGTGCGAATCTCAACTACTGCACCATCATTTCGCCGGTGAACGGCGTGGTGATCGTGCGGTCGGTCGATGAAGGCCAGACGGTCGTTTCCTCGATGAACGCCGTGCCGATCTTCAAGATCGCGACGGACCTCAAGCGCATCCAGGTGGAGGCGACCGTGCCGGAGGCGGATATCGGCAATGTGAAAGAAGGCCAGGCGGTGACGTTCACGGTGGATTCCTATCCGGGGCTCAAGTTCAAGGGCGATGTCTGCCAGGTGCGCATGGCTTCGACGACGACGTCGAGCGTGGTGACCTATCCCGTGATCATCGAGGCGGATAACCTCGGCGGGCGTCTCTTCCCCGGCATGACGGCGAACATCTCCGTGCACATCGACGAGGCGAAGGGCGTGCTGGCGGTTACGTCCGCTGCGTTCCGGTATCGTCCGATGACGCCGCCGGCTGCGCCGATGGGCGGCGCACCTGGCGCGTCCGCACCGACGGCCGCGCCGGCGAAGGAAGAAAAGGACGACACGCAGAAGCCGCTTTATCTGATGGACGCCAATGGCCAGCCGGAGAAGGTGATGGTCGAGATCGGTCTGAGCGACGGCAATTTCACGGAGATCAAGTCGCCCAAGGGCCTGGAGAAGCGTGTGGCGGTGCTGGGCATTCAGCCGCCGATGAAGAAGGGCGGGATGGGACCGCACGGCGGTGCGGGTTCGTCGAATCCGTTCATGCCCAAGCCGCCGATGCGGCGCAAGCCCAATGCGGGTCCGGGCGGTCCGCACTAATGTAACGCAGCCGAAACGGCTGCCACGAGAGACGAAAGAGAGGAGAGAACCATGGACAAGGCAAAATCGGAAAGTCTGAAATACTGGGGAATCGGGTGCGTCTTGGACGTGGTTCTTCTTTTTGCCGTCGTCGGCTTTATGAACCACGATCAGGGGGCGAGCTTCTTTCTCTACCTGATGCTGTTCGCCCTTCCGGCGGGATTGATTCGCGCACTGTTTTTCACGCCGGAGACTTCGAAGTGGCTGCGCATCCTGCTGGGACCTGTCGGGGCGATCCTCTGCGTGGGGCTGGCGTTTCTGTTGCCGCTGGATTTCTCATCGTCGGATGGCGGAAAAGATCCCGTGCGCAAGCCTCAGACGACGTCCGTCAAGCCGGCGGCCCCGGAAACGCCGCCGGAGAAAATCGAGGACGTGCTGGCCGAACTCGACGAACTGGTCGGACTTGAAGGCGTGAAGGCCGAAGTGCGCCGGATCGTGAATCTGGTGAAGATCAACGAGGCGCGTCGGAAGCAGGGCATGAAGGTGCCGCCGATGAGCTACCATATGGTGTTCACGGGGAATCCCGGTACGGGCAAGACGACGGTTGCGCGAATTGTCGCGCGTGCCTTTGTGGCGTTGGGCATCATCAAGAACCGTCAGATCGTCGAAGTGGATCGTTCGGGGCTTGTAGGACGCTATGCGGGCGAAACGGCGGTGAAGACGAATCAGAAGATCGACGAGGCGATGGGCCTGCCTACGAAGTTCGACAAGCAGGGACATCCCGTCGACCTGACGGCGGCCGAACGCGCGGCGGCGATGAAAGAGGCTCCGGGCGGCATCCTCTTCATCGATGAAGCCTATCAGCTTGTTTCAAGCGACAACGACGACTACGGCAAGGAGGCGATCGCCACGGTGCTCAAGCGGATGGAAGACGGACGCGACAAGCTCATCGTGATTGCGGCGGGCTACACCGACGAAATGCGCGACTTCCTCGAAGCGAACTCCGGACTGAAGAGCCGCTTCGCGAAGCAGATCGAGTTCGCCGACTACACGGCGTCCGAGCTGGCGAAGATCTTTCGTTCGATGACGAAGAAAAACCAGTTCAAGCTGGCGCCCGATCTGGACGAGGGTCTTGATGCCGCCCTGGTCAAGCTGACCCAGCGGCGCGATCGAACGTTCGGCAATGCACGGTTCGTGCGGCAGCTCTTCGAAGATGCGACGGGGCGTCAGGCCAACCGACTGGCGGCGGCGGGCAACCTGGAAGGCGAGACGCTCGTGACGCTTGTGCTGGACGATCTTGGACTCAAGGAGAAAAAAGAAGACGTGCGCGCACCGTCCATTGACGAGGTGCTCGCCGAGCTCGACGAACTCGCGGGCATGGCGCCCGTCAAAGACGCCGTGCGCAAATTGGTGGCCACGGTCCGGGCGAACAAGCTGCGTGAAGCGAAAGGACTTGAGAACAACGTGACGATGAGCTACAACTTCGTCTTCACGGGCAATCCGGGCACCGGCAAGACGACGGTGGCGCGCATTCTCGGCAAGGCGTTCCGTGCGCTGGGCGTGCTGGACCGTGCGAACTTCGTCGAGACGGACCGCTCGGGCCTCGTGGCGAAATATGAAGGGCAGACCGCGTTGAAGACGAACAAGCTCATCGACTCGGCTATGGGCGGTGTTCTCTTCATCGACGAGGCGTATCAGCTGAACCAGGGGGCGCAGGACCAATACGGATCCGAAGCCGTGGCGACCTTGCTCAAGCGCATGGAGGATGCACGCGGATCCATGGTGGTGATCATCGCGGGCTACAAAGACGAGATGAAGAAGTTCATGGCGATCAATTCGGGGTTGGAGAGCCGGTTCAATCGCACGATCGAGTTCCCCGACTACACGACGAAAGAACTGGCTACGATCTTCCGCTCGATGGTCAAGAAGGGCAAGTACAAGCTTTCGCCGGATGCGGAGAAGTGGATCGAGCCGTTCATCGGGATGCTGACAAAGGAAAAGAAGAAAACATTCGGCAATGCCCGCTGGGTGCGTAATCTGTTCGAAAAGGCCGTCGAACGCCAGTCGCTGCGAGTGACGGAATTGAAAGATCCCTCGACGGACGAACTTATCACCCTGCGGTTGAAGGACATCGGAATTTCCCTAAAAAATCCTGATGCCTCGCAGGAAGACTGATTTTATGGTATAATCTTATCAAACTGAAGGTGAGGACACGGTTGATTTCCTGTCCTCGCCCAAAACAAAAAGGAGAAAAATGAATATGACTCGTCGGAATTTCATTGAGGCGACGGCTCTGGCCGGCGCCGCGGCTTTCGCGTCTGGTTGCGCGTGCCCGTGCTGCGGCAAGAAGCGCTATGGCAAGGTGGCCCTCCAGCTCTATTCGCTGGGCGCCTATACGGGTAAGGTCGGCT
This sequence comes from Kiritimatiellia bacterium, assembly GCA_045641465.1. Taxonomy (GTDB): domain Bacteria; phylum Verrucomicrobiota; class Kiritimatiellia; order RFP12; family UBA1067; genus RUG572. The sequence goes on from JAZUGW010000153.1 coordinate 10,712, forward strand.
TTGAAAAGACGCTCGCCGATGTGCGCGCGCTGGGTTTTGAAGGCGTTGAATTCGCCGGCTATCACGGCTGGGATGCCGCCAAGATCAAGGCGCAGCTCGCGGCCAACGGCCTGGCGGTGTGCGGCACGCACGTGCCGAACAGCAAGTTTGGCTTCGACACGAAGAAGTGGACGTTCGATCCGGAAGTCATGAAGAAGACGTGCGAATTCGAACTCGCCTACGGCAACAACCTCATCATCTGCCCGGGTGAAGGAAACTTCCCGCCCGGCTGCACGTGGACGACGGGCCAGGGCGGCGAGCCGTGCAAGCCGTCGCAGGCGATCGACGACTTTGCGAAGCGTCTGGCCGACATCTACAACAAGGGCGCGGCGGTCGCGAAGACGATGGGCTGCAAGATCGGCCTCCACAACCACACGTGGGAACATACGGTCAAGCTGTTGAACGGCACGTCCTTCTGGGACTACTTCTTCACGAACACGTGCAAGGAAGTCTGCATGGAACAGGATGTCGGCTGGTCCACCTGCGCGGGCGTCGACTGCTGTGAGCAGTACAAGAAGTATCCGGGCCGCTCCCCGACGCTGCACGCCAAGGAAAACGGCATGGCGAAGGAAGTGAAGCAGTTCGATGCGATTCTCGGCCAGCCGGGCAAGCCGGGCGCAGTGCCGGTGCCGTGGGACAAGCTCTTCGTCGCGTCCGACGCGGACAAGGTCGAATGGTATGTCGTCGAATGCGAACGCCACTTCGACGATCCGAATGCGGCGGTCAAGCCGTCGTTCGAATTCCTCAAGGCCAAGGGCCGTACCCTCGCCTAATTCTGGATTGGCGAAGGAGAATGGACGGGGGCCGTTGCGCCCCCGTCTATTCGTGTGGGGACCATAAGCGAAACGAAAAGGAAACATCATGGAATTGAGCAGAAGGAATTTCGTCGGTTTGGGTCTGGCCGCGTTTGCGGGTACCTGTTTTGCGGGCCTCCCGGCGCCGAAGATCGTCCCCAACAAGAAGAGCCGTTCGTGGTACAACGGCGTTGAAGTGGGGTGCATCACGTACAGCTATCGTTCGATGCCGTGCGATGCGGCAAACGTCGTGAAGTATGCCGTGGAAAGCGGCCTCGGCACGCTCGAACTCAAGGGCGAAGTCGTGGACGCGTTTGTCGGCAAAGGCAAGAACCGCGACCTCACCAAGCTGCCCGTGCTGAAGAAGATGTTCGATGATGCCGGCATCAGCCTTCACATTGTGAAGTTCGGGGGCATCGGCGGCACGAATGTGAAGGAGGACGAATACCGCATCGCCGCGGCGAAGGCGCTGGGCGCAACCTGCATCACGCGTGAAATCCCGAAGCCGAACGAATACGAGACGATCGGCAAGCGCTGTGCGGAGCTCGCGGACAAGTATGGTATCTTCATCGCGTTCCACAACCACACGCAGATCGACGCGCTCACGTATGACGGTCCGCTGCTCGGCTACTCGCCGCTGTTGCGCATCAATTTCGACATCGGCCATTACACGGCCGCAATGACGGGTGACAAGACGCGTTTCATCTCGCCGCTGGCGTTCATCGAGAAGTATCACGACAAGATCTACTCCCTCCATCTCAAGGATCGTACGACAAAGGCGCACAAGTCCCAGAACCTCCCGTTCGGCAAGGGCGATACGCCGCTGGCGAAACTCTTCCCGTTCCTGCAGAAGAAGGGCTGGTTCTACTATTGCGACATCGAGCTCGAGTACAGGATTCCGAAGGGGTCGAATGCCGTCAAGGAAGTCGCGCGCTGCAATGGCTACTGCCGTGCGGCGGCGGGTTGCTAACGACGTAGACGAAAGGTACTCATGAAGAAGGCATACGGGTTTCTGTTGTGGTCGGTAGCGTCGGTGTTGCTGCTGGCGAGTGCTTCGGTGTCGGCTCATGCCGTCGAGCGCCTCGCCGGAGAGTCCGCCGACTTCCGAGAGGTCGTGCGTGCCGCACGGGCGAAGGTCTTTCCTTCGCTCGTGTATGTGCGCGTCCTCTGTAAAAACTTGTCGGACGGCAAGAATGAAAAACTTGCGGCATCAGGTTCGGGCGTGGTGATTACGCCGGAGGGCGAATTGCTCACGAACCATCACGTCATCGACAAGGCGGTGGAAATCCGATGCCTTCTCTCGGATGGTTCGGCGTACGAGGCGAAACTCATCGGCGCCGACAAGGATATGGATGTGGCGCTGCTGAAGCTGGTGCGTCCGAAAGGCGCGCGGCCCTTGCCGGCGGCGTCGCTTTCAGACAAGCCGGTGAACGTCGGCGACGTCGTGCTGGCGATGGGCGCCCCGTGGGGACTCGCCCGCTCGGTGACGATGGGCATTGTCTCGTGTACCGACCGCTATCTCGAGCGGAGTGGACAGTACACGCTTTGGTATCAGACGGATGCGGCGATTTCGCCTGGCAATTCGGGCGGACCGCTCGTCGACACGCAGGGGCGCGTGGTCGGACTCAACGCGCGCGGCAATACACAGGGTGCGCAGGCGTTCACGATCCCGTCCCCGACGATCCTCGAGATACTGCCTTTCCTGCGGAAGAAGGGAAATGCCGCGTGGAGCTGGTTTGGATTCCAGTTCCAGCCGTTGAACGACTTCAATCGCAATATGTATTTCCCGTTCACGAACGGCGTGATGCTGGCGGGTACGGATCTCGGCTCGCCGGCGCGTAAGGCGGGTTTCAAGCCGAACGACCACATCGTCGCGGTCGATGGCAAGCCGATCGTTGCGCGTAGTCACGAAGACCTGCCCGCCTTGGAGCGGTTGTTGGGACGCCTCCCGTTCGGCAAGTCTGTGCGGGTGGACTACGAGCGCGAAGGGAAGAAGCTCGTGGCGAATCTGGCGCCCGTAGAAAAGGGCAAGGTCGAAGGCGAGGAGAAGGTCTTCTCGCGCTGGGGCTTTACCGCCAAGGAAATCAATTTGTTCAATGAACCTGACCTGGCGTATTTCTCGCCTTCGGGTGGCGTCTATGTGGCGGCGACAAGCTGGGAAGGCAATGCCGCGAATGCCGGGTTGCGCCGCAAGGACATCGTCAAGAAGATGGATGGTAAACCGGTTTCGTCGATCGACGAACTCGATGCGATCTATGAGAGGGCGCTGAAGGAACTGCCCGGCAAGTCGCGGATGGATGTCGTGGTGGATCGGCGCGGACGCGAACTGACGTTTGTTTTGAAGTATCTGGAAGACACTGAAAAGGATGATCTCGAATGAAAAAACTGATTGGCATGTTGGCCCTGACGGCGATAGTGCTGTCGTTGCAGGCGGGTGAAGAAAAGGAATCGGCGGCGAAGAAGCTTGCGAAGACGAAGGAGCTCGTCACGCGCTACTCGGGTTCGTCCGTGACCGTCAAGATCAACTTGGCGCTGCCGCCGGATGAAGAGACCGAAGGTTTCCGCTTCGGCTATCTGTGTCCGAACTGCAATAGCATCCACTATCGTTCGGCGGAGGAATATGTCGAGAAGGAACGTCCCGTCGAGGCGGTGGGCTATCTCGTGGCCCCGGACCGTGTCCTGATGCAGGATCTGGCGATTCCGTCGACGATCGTGAAGTCCCTTCAAGTCGAGTTCGCCGGCAAGTCCTATTCGGCCGAAGCGGTGAAGCGCTATCCGACGCAGCGCGCGCTCGAATTGAAGACCGCCCAGCCCGTGGCGGGTGCGAAGCCGCTGGTCTTTCAGATGGGCGATCCACTCAACGCCGCTGATTTGCGTTTCTTCTACAGCATTCGCGAGAATGGACAGAGCATTGCCGGTCTCGCGGGGGCGGGCGGACTTCCCGTTCGTCACTATGCGGAACTGAATGCGTGCCTCACCAAGGTGCCGGCGAATTGCATTGCCCTGAATGGCAAGGGCGAGGCCGTGTCGCTTTCCTTCCGTGATTCGCTGCGGCTCGACGAAGCGTTCTTTGCGGCACCGTCCTCCTGGAAGGGCGAAGAGTCGAAGGCCCTTGAGGCGCGTCAGGCCGCCCTGAAGGCGCGTGTGACCCGTTCGCTCGTGCCGGTCTTCGTGCGTCGTGAAGTCGAAAAGAGCAAGGGACGCCGGAGCATCATCTTCCGCAATGACCGTGAAGAGAACAATACGGAAATCGACACGTTGGCATTTGCATTGCCGCAGGGTGAACTGCTGACGTTCCTGTCGTTGGATGCGTCTCAGACGGCCGAGATCGAAAAGCTTGAGGCCATTTTGCCGGACGGTTCGCGTAAGGCGCTTGAGTATGTGGGGACGTTCGACAAGTATGGGTTCGTGCTGCTGCGTTTCCCGGATGGCAAACTGCCGGACGCGTTCGAGCCGATGCCCTTTGACGAGGCTCCTGCGGCATCGCATTTCCTCTCCACGCTCTATACCGTATCGGCGCGGAGTCTGGACGGACGTCTCACGCTCGAGATGGTGCCGGAGGAAGTCCATGGTTTTGACAGCCTGCGGGGTGGCGAGGTGGCGCCGGACCTGCGGATGAACAAGTCGAATGGCCGTCAGGCATTCGCGGTGACGGAGAAGGGCGCGCTCGTGATGGGCAGCGTACAACGCCGTTCGGGCGAACGGTGGTCGCGCGACGAGGAGATGTCCGTGCGGACGATGGCGGCGCTCGTGCGCGCGCGGTCCTTCAATCCGGAGTTCGCCCTGCGCAAGGGCAAAGACCGCATTCGCGTGGCGTGGATCGGTACGGAAGTCCAGCCGCTCACGGACGAACTGGCGCGTGAGAAGAAGGCGGCGGGGTACTTGGCGGCGTTCAACACGCCCGGTGCGCTCGTGCGTCGTGTCCATGCGGATTCGCCGGCCGCGAAGGCGGGGCTTCAGGCGGACGACATTCTCCTGTTCGTGCGGCGTGAAGGCGAGAACAAGCGCCATTCGCTGTCGGGACGCGGCGGCATGGCATCGGATGTCGATCTGGAGGAACTTTACAGCCGCATCGGCATGGCCGAGCTGGGGATTGTGGATGCCGATCGCATTGCACCGTGGCCGAATCTCGAAGAGGGCATCAACGAGACCTTCACGCAGTTGGGCATCGGTGCGGACGTGGTGATCGACTATGTGCGCAATGGCGAGAAGAAGTCCGTGAAGATGAAGCTCGCCCAGGCACCGACGCATTTCCGCAAGGCGAAGCGTTTGCGTGCGAAGGAAATGGGGGCGATCTTTGCGGAACTCACCTTCGAAGTGCGCGGCTATTTCAAGTTGCCGGATGACGCGCCGGGCCTTGTGGTGTGCAAAGTGCAGCCGGGCAATCCGGCGGCGGTCGCGGGTCTTCGTCCGTATGAGATCGTGACGCATGTCGACAACCAGCCGGTCAAGGACGTGAAGTCGTTCGGCGATCTCGTGCGGGGCAAGAGCGAATTTTCGCTGTCGGTGCGTCGCCTTGAGAAAACGCGCGTCGTGCGCATCAGACTGGGCGCCAAGGGCGAATAACGCGAAGGGGTGACCATGGGCTTTTTCAAGGCATACGATATGCGTGGAACCTACGGGGTCGATTTCGACCTTGAGACGGTTTATCGCGTAGGCTGTGCGCTGCCGAAAGTCGTTGGCGGCACGCGCTGGCTCGTGGGCCGTGACGGCCGTACGAGTTCACCTGCGGTACACGATGCGCTGGTGAAGGGATTGGTGGCGGCCGGGGCAGAGGTCAGCGATCTGGGCATCTGCTCGACGCCGATGGTCTACTTCTTTACGGCGGAGGACGGATTCGACGGGAGCGTGATGATTACCGCCTCGCACAATCCGCCGTCCGACAACGGACTCAAAGTGTCGAAGCGCGGGGCGCTGCCGGTCGGCTACGCGAACGGTCTGAACGAAGTCGAACGGCTCGTGAAGGCGTCGACGGAACGGTTCGCGGCCGATACGCCCGTGCCGCCTGTCGCATCGGTGCCGGAGGCGCGGGATCGTTATCTCATGTGGCAGCGGGCCCGTTTGCCCGACCTGACGGGACTTCGCTTCGCGGTCGACTGTTCGAACGGAATGGCGTCCTTGTTCGCGGCGGAGTTGTTCCCGACGGCGGTTCGGTTGAACGACACGGTGGATGGAAGTTTTCCGAGCCACTCGCCGAATCCGCTTAACGAAGCCGCGCGCGAACAGATCGCCGCGTGCGTGCGGGCGGAAAAGCTGGATTGCGGCGTCATCTTCGACGGCGATGCCGATCGGGCGATGTTCGTCGACGAGACGGGCTCGTTCATCCAGCCCGACTATCTGATTCCGATTGTCGCGCGCGAAACGCGGCGGGCGATCGATCCAGATGGCGCGCGTGCGGTGGTCTTGCACGACGTGCGCACGAGCCGTGCGAGTCTCGAGGCCCTGCGTGCGGATGGTTTCACGCCGGTGATGGTGCCGGTGGGACATGCCTTCGCCAAGCCCGAAATGCGTGCGCGCGAGGCGCTCTGCGGCGGCGAACTGGCCGGACACTACTACTTCTCCGAGTTTTTCAATTGCGATTCGGGCGTTCTCGCGGCGATGCGCATTCTTGGCGCGTTGGCGGACGCCAAGAGAAAGGGACAGTCCCCCTCGGCCTTTCTGGCGCCGATTTGCGGGAAATACGCGAATTCGGGAGAGGTGAATTTCCGCGTCGACGACAAGCCGGCGGCGATCCGGCGCGTGTTGGCTGCGGCGGCGCAGTTGGGCGCGGAGACAGGACGCAGCGATCTCGACGGATATCGGCTGGAGTATGCGGACGGCTGGATTTCGATTCGCCAATCCAATACCGAGCCTTTCTTGCGTCTCCTGGCGGAATGTGCGACATCGGCCCAGCTGGACGAGTGGTTGGCGAAACTTTCCAAAGCGATCCTCGGCAATACAAGGTAAAACCGTATGAAAAAACGAATCCTCCTTTGGTCTGTGCTAACCGCCGTGGCGGCATTGGCGTTTGTCAACAATCTTGCTGTCATTGTCCGCTGGTGGATGGCGTTCATTCAGGTCGGAGGGGATTCGTCGCAGATGCCTGCGCGTTGTCCTGGCGTCATTCCGGGATTCGACTGGTCGGCCGTCGACTATTCGGCGGTCTCGACGTTCATTCCGCTTCTCGGGTGCATCTGCGTGGTACGCGGCCTTGTGTCGATTGCACGCGGTCGTGTGCAGTCGGCGGATGCGTTCCCGTTCTTTCCCTCGGCGGACCAGTTCAATGTTGCGCTGGGTCTTTTCGGAACCTTGTGGGGCATTATCGTGATCGGTTACTTCCGCCTCGACAAGGTCTCGATGGGCGACTTGATGCACTGTCTGCACACGGCGCTGTTTTCGACGCTTGTCGCGGTGGTGTGGGTGTTTATGATCGACCATCCGCTGATTCGCCCGTGGATGCGCAAGCTGCTTTTGAAGGCGAACCTTGTGAAGACGGAGGGCGCGCCGTTGGCGGATGTCGTCGATGCGTTCGTGGCGCGATTGTCGGCTGCGAGCGAGGCGTTCGATCGGCGACAGAAGGCGTATGAAGAGGCGAGTGAAAAACGCCGGCGCGATTACGAGGCGGACTTCAATGAACGCCAGTCGCGCGCAGAGGCGGCGTTCACCAAACGCCTGCTCGACGCGGAGATCGCGTTCGCGAAGCGTGAACAGGAAACCACGGCGGCTTTTACGGCGCGTCTGGCGCAGCTGCAGGCGGCGAACGACGAGGCGCGAGCCCAGTTCGCGACGGCACTGGAAGAGGCGCGGCAGCAGCATCGGCAGGCGCTCGACGACGTACGCGCCCAGCAGGCGAAGGTGCTGGCTGACGAACGAGCGCGGTTGCAGTCGAAACTCGAAAGCGCGCGAGCCGCGCTGAAGGATTGAGACGATGGCGACGGCCGACGAACAGGCGCTCGCGCGCCTTCTCGGAAAGGGACAGTCCTCCACGTCCTCGGTGGGCGTGGATGAACTGCAGGGACTTCTTCTGCAGATCACCCTGGCCATTATGGCGGTGTTCATCATCGCGTTCTTCATCTTTCGTGTGAAGAGCGAGGCGCAACGCAAGGAAGAGGTGCTCAAGCTCAATCGGCAGAAGCTCGTGTTGGCGGTTGATAAGGTCGAGGCCGACTATCGGGCGCGGTATGGACTTTCTGCCTTGCTGCCGGCGGATGGACTCGCGGGGTTTGATCCGTCGGGAATCATTCGCGGAACGGGGCTTGTCGATGCGCCGGCGGTGCGGACGGCATTCGCTTCCGGTGCGAAGGCGGCGCATGCGGACTATGCCGACGTGTCCGCGCTGAACGTCACCTGGCGGACGCAGGCGCTCACAACGGCCGGCCTGACGGAAGAGGTGCTGTCGGACGACGATCGTGCCTGGCTCGCCGATCGGTTGGAGAAGGGAGTGACGACCGTGCGTGCCGATGTGCAGGGACTTCAACGGGCGTGTGCGGCGCAATTGCAGTGTGCGTGGTTGGCAAAACCGTCCGATTGCGGGGACGCCGAGTTGGCGGCGTTGATCGCCAAGTTGAAGGGTGCAAACGAAGAGACGCGCCTTTTACTGGCGACTGAAATTTCCACGGCGCTCAAGACGCGTTCTTTGGCGCGTTTGTCCGAACTCGCAGGGAGTGCATTGCTGCCATGAAAACAATGAAATTCGTCTCGTGTTTGATTGGCCTGGCCGCGTGCGGGGCCGTCTGGGGGGCTGCGGATGCGTTCGACCGAACGGCGGCGGAAGGGGCGGCCAAACTCGTGCTGGCGTCCGTCGCGGAAGATGTCCTGGCGGGGGGCGAAACCGCGCGGACGAATCTTGTGGCGATGCTGTTGTCCGATCCGGGACGATTCCGCGTCGTCGAGAGTGCGCGTGTTGCGTTGAAGGATCCGTATCGGAAGGGTCTGGAGGCGCGTTATGCGGCTGAGGCGGTGCGCGTACTGGCGCGATTGGCGCGTCCTCGTACGGCGGAAGAGGCTTTCCCTGCGGCGTTTCGCGAGAAAGCCGCTCGCCTGAACGACGGCGCGGCGGAGCGGTCCGCGAATGAGGTCTATCCGAAGCTTTTCGCGGCGGCACGGACGGAGGCGTGCCGGGAGCAGGCGAAGATGCTCGCGGCGACGGTTCATCCGACGGAAGCGGAAGTGGATACGGTGGCCGCCGACATGTTGCGCAAGCTGCTCGTGGTGCGTCTGATCGCGAATCAGAAGACGCCTGTCTTCGAGGAAAACGTCGGCTACATTTCGGAACATCTGGCAGGTCCGCTGATTGAAGAGGCGCTTGCGCAGAAGAAGCGTCAAACCGAGACGGTGCAAACGGTGCATCCGTTGTCCTTCGCGCCGGCGGCCATCGAACGTGAACTCGTGCAGCAGCTCGGCAAGACGCTTGAAACGGCGCGGCGACAGGCGAAGCCGGAGGCATGGGTGTACGGGTTCTTCCCGTCTGTGACGGGTGGCGTTGTACGCGCCAGTGCCGTGAAGGCGGCGCTTGACCATGCCGCCGACGGCGTGAACGAGGCGAAAATCGAGATCCGCGAAGAGGATGTCCTCGCCGCTTTCGCAAAGGAGCCGGCAGCCCATACGAAACGCGCGGCCTCGGAACGCAAGTTCGCGCAGGAACTTGCGCAGCGCGTACGTACGGAAGGACTCGCCGCAGCCGTGGCGAAGGCGCCGGCTGCCGAGCGGTCGGATTTTACGGCCTTCGTTCAGGCACAGCCGGAGAAGGGGAACCACCCGCTCGCGAATGCCGTACGGCGGCGGGTATCCGACGATTTGATGCCGCAGGTGCGTGCGATTCGCGCGAAGGGTGCGGAGAACCAGTTCAAGTCGACCTATCCGTCGCTTGCTGATCGAACGTGGCGTCTGGACGGGACGCTGGCGGATGCCGTTTGCGAACGACACGATTATAAGATTGCGGTACGCGGTTGGCGCGAGCTGGCGGGACTCGAATCGCTGGCGGCTTTGGGCCGTGGCCAAACGTTCTTGGAAGAGACGGATGCGCTTGCCGATACGGCGATGGAAGTGACGTTCGATCGGGCCCGCGGGGCACGAACGGCACAGATGAAGGATGTGCAGAAGGAAGGAACGGCGCTGGGGAAGGTGTTGCGGGCTTCGGTTGGCTCCGGCGGGAAGGTGCCCACGCTGGAGGAGATCATCGCCGATTTGACGGCACGCGTGGAGGCGGCCTGGGCGGCGGAGCAGATGCGCGTGGTCTGGGGCCGTGTGCCGAAAGAACAGCAGCCGGCGAATGCCGAAGAGCATTATCGGGACCTCTTCCCGAGTGTGCGGACGCGGATTGAAGAGAAGGCGAAGGCGTTGCGCGAGTCGTTGGAGAAACCGCAGCAGCCTGAGCAGCCGTCGAATCCGGAAGAGCAGTTGCTGCCGGTGGAAGTACCGTGCGAACTTGTCCTTGACTGGCGGAAGGGCGAGATTATTGTCGAGTTGCAGGTCGATGGGAAGGTTCGGCAGAAGGCGACCTGTTCTGCCGATCCGGCGAAGTATGCGACCGGTTTGAAGGAGATGCGGCTGGCGTTGGCAGAGGAACTCAAGAAGACGCTGAAGGCGCGTTCCGGAATCGAGTCGGTCAAGTTCGCCGTGTCGGTGCGGAATGAATTCGTCTATTGCGGCACGGCGGAGACACTTCTGCGCGCACTTGCGGAAGCCGTCGGCGCGATTGGCATCCCCATCGCCTCCGGCAGTGACGCCCTCGGTTGGACCTACGGGAAATGACAGATCTGAAAGGCAGTTAGAGATGGCACGAGAATCTGGAAGCATCAAAGGCGCGGTTGTCAATGAGGCCATCCGTCTCGCGCTCTTCCTTGTCTATTATCTGGCTTTGATCGCCCTGGGCCTTGCGGTCTTGGCGGGCGCGGTTTGGGTGTCGTATCATCTCTCGGTTGACGTTCTTCCGGAGATGCATCACGGACGGGGTGTGATTGGGGTTGTCATTCTGATGGTTGGGATCTTGTCCTTGGCGGGCATGTTCGGACTCTATCTCATCAAGCCCCTGTTCTCGTTCACTTCCAATCGGGATGACCAGCGGGTCGAGGTCGGTCGAGAAGACTGTCCCAAGTTGTTTGAATTGATTGAAGACCTGGCGGATAAGACGGGATTCTGTTTGCCGAAACACGTCTATCTCACGACGGATGTCAATGCCTGTGTCTTCTACAATATGGGCTTTTGGAGCATCTTCTTCCCCGTCCGAAAAAATCTCGAGATCGGTCTCGGCCTCTTCAATTCGACGACGGTTCAGGAGGTCAAGGCGATCCTTGCGCATGAGTTTGGCCATTTCGGACAACAGAGCATGAAGGTCGGGTCCGCTGTTTCGATTACGAATACGATTCTCTACCATCTGGTCTATACGGACGATTTCATTGACCGAGCCTTGCAGAGCTGGCGTGTTTCGGGCTTGCTTCTGTGGCGGCTGTTTGGCATCATAACCTCGGCATTGACGTTTTCCGTCAAGTATCTGACGACGTTCGTGTTCAGGTTTGTGGAGCGTGGCGAAATGAAATTGTCGCGCCTGATGGAGTTCGGGGCCGACGAGGTGGCGTGTCGTTGCGCGGGAACGGAGGCTGTGATTTCGGCTCTCTGCAAGACTGATTTGCTGGCAGAACGTGATGAGACCCTCGTCAGACCTTTCTTGATGAATTTTCGGGAGGAGACGTTCAAGGTGCCCGACAATTATTTTTCGGCGGCAGATGTCGTTGCCGTCTGTGCGGAACGGGATGGATGTCCCTCGCTCAGGGTCGAGGTGCCGATGAGGGAGCCGAAAGTTCCCGATACCGTTGAATCGCGGGTGAAATTCGATGATGCAATGAGTACGCATCCCGAGTTGGTTGATCGTTTAGAGGCGGCTCGGGAACTCGCCTGCGTCTGTGCGGATGAAGAACGGCAGTCGGCTTGGACGTTGATCCCCGAGGAGGTTGTCCAGAAAGTGTCCGATCGCTACTTTGAAGTGAGATGCTCCGAACAGGAAGAGAAACCCCAGCGCGCCACCGTGTCGGAATTTCGGACGTTCATCGAGAAGTCGTATGCCGAAAATGCGTTTCCGTTGACGGTCAAGCCGTTCTTCGCGCGTGTCTTTGAAACATTTGATTTGAAAAAGGCGCTTGAGACGAAGGTCGAGCAGAATCCGATGACGTCCGACTACAAACGGCTGGTCGGTTGTTTGAAGACGGCGCGTGATGATCAGAAGACATTGGAAATGATTGCTTCCGGGGAAATCGATGCGAAGCGCTTTACGTATGACGGCGTGGTCCATACGCGGAAAACGGTTCCCGTGGAGGCCCATCAAAAGTACGTGGACGACCTGATTTCCGCCGTGGCGAAAAAAGACGCCGAGTTGTGTTCCTATTTGGTCCATCGCGGGAATGAAGCCGATCAAGCTTTTGTTCGAAAGCAGTATGAAGAGGTGGTGAAGATCGAAAACCTGATGCTGCAGCTGATCGAGAAGCTGAAGACGCACGATGAATGTGTTGACCGTTCTTTCAAGAAGGAAAATCTGAGCGATAAAGAATATCGCGGACTCTGCGTGCATGTGGCCGCCATGGAAAAGGATTTTCAGGACACGATCCGCGAGCTTGTGCAAGAGGTCCCCGAGATCGTTTCGATCCAGCCGGCGGCCTCAACGCTGATCGATTATACGGACAAGAAGCACAACAGCGAGCTCGAGTTCAGTACCGACGCGTTTCAGGAGCTGATGAACCTGCGGGAAACTTTGGCCACGTTGTGTCAGGACTATCAACGCAAATGCCTCCTCGCACTCGCACGTTTCGCCGTGGCGTAGGAGAATGTCATTCACTCTGTTTTACCAAGTGCAAGCTGGCCGTTGTCCGATTCAAATCCCTCAGGTGTTTCTGCTCTTGCCTTTTGAAGTTAGATATGGTAAACTTATCCGCATCTAACTTCAAAAGGTTCTTCAGATGACACTTGCAGATTTGAAAACGGGCCAGATGGCCGAAATCACCGGCTATACGCTGGGGACCTCGACGTGTCGGGCGAAGCTGCTCGCATTGGGGTTGACGCATGGTGTGCAAGTGAAGGTCATGAATGTGGCGCCGTTGGGCGATCCGTTCGAACTTGCCGTGCGCGGCTACCATCTGTCGCTCCGCAAGGCCGAAGTGACGGGCATCAAAGTGCGGTTGTTGACGAAGGACGATTTTATTGTCAAGAAGTGAGGATGGTGAAATGTCCAAGGCGTTGACAATCGGCCTCATCGGTAATCCGAACAGCGGCAAGACGACGCTGTTCAATGGGCTCACGGGATCGAAGCAGCAGATTGGCAACTGGCCCGGCGTGACGGTCGAGAAGAAGGAAGGCGAGATGTCCTTGTCGGACGGGCAGGCCGTCAAGGTCGTCGATTTGCCGGGCGTCTACTCCCTGATGGCGACGAGCGACGACGAGCGGGCGACCTACGAGTACGTGCTCTCGCACGAAGCCGATCTCTATGTGAACATCCTTGATGCGACGACGCTGGAGCGCAATCTCTACTTGACCCTCCTGCTGGCGGAACTGCAGGTGCCGATGGTCGTCGTCGTGACGATGATGGACATTGCCCGCCAGCGGAACATTGATGTTGAACTCGCGCATCTTTCCGAACACCTCGGGGTGCCGGTTGTGGGCGTGAACGCGAACAATCCGCTGGATATCCGGCGGCTTGTTCAAACGCTCGAGAAGACATTGCCTGCGGCGAAACCGCCGTCCATCCGGCTTGACTACGGTAACGAACTCGAGCAGGAAATCGACATTCTGTCCTCGTGCACGATCAAGACCGCCCAGGCGCTCAAGGTTTCGCCGCGCTGGGTGGCGATCAAGACGCTCGAAGGGGAGCCGCTTGTCACCAAGGCGTTGCTCGCCTACCACGACATGGCGCCGGAGGTCGTTGAAGGCGCGATTGCGCGTGTGACGGAGGTCCTGCAGGATCCGCCGGACATCGAACTCGCCGAGGCCCGCTACGGCGTGATTGCGGGCCTCGTTCGCGATGTGGTACACATCCGCAAGTCGAAGATGTATTTTTCCGAGATCATCGACCGGTTCGTTCTGAATCGTTTCCTCGGACTGCCGCTCTTCTTCGCGATCATGGCGGGCGTGTTCGGACTCGTCAGCATGATGGGAGGCGTGCCGACGGCGTTCTTTCATGAATGGGGAACCGCGATTTTCGAACGGGCGCTAGGTGTCTTTGTTTCGCAGCTGTTCGGCGCACCTAATTGGGTGACGGCGGTGATAGTGGCTGTCGGTGGCGCATTCAACATCCTTTTCTCGTTCATCCCTGTCATCTTTACGATGTTCCTGGCGCTCGCCATACTTGAGGACTCGGGGTACATTGCGCGTGCGGCGTTTCTGGCGGACCGGTTCATGCGCGGAATCGGGCTCCCGGGCAAGTCCTTTGTGCCGCTTCTCGTGGGGTTCGGCTGTACGGTGCCGGCGATTCTGGCGACGCGGATGCTTGATTCGAAGCGGGACCGCCTGCTCACGGTCTTCATGATTCCGTTTATGAGCTGCGGCGCGAAGCTGCCCGTGTATGCGGCTTTTGCCGTCGCATTCTCGCCTGAGGCCCCGTGGAAGCTGATGCTCGCCTTGTATCTCACCGGTATCGGACTCGGGACCCTCGTCGGCTTCATTCTCAAGAAGACGCTCTTCCGCGGCACGCCGGCGCACTTCATCATGGAATTGCCGCCGTATCATCCGCCGCGGCCGCGTCACTTCCTTCGGCATGCGCTGGAGAACCTCGTCGGCTTCCTCTGGCGGGCAGGCAAGTTCATCGTGCCGATGATGCTTGTGCTGGGGTTGCTCAACAGCTTTGACGTGCGTGGGCATGCGACGCTCAATGGCGATGTTTCATCAGACTCGCTGCTTTCTGCCGTGGGGCGCGCGTGTACGCCCGTGTTCGAGCCGATCGGCGTCGAAAAGGAAAATTGGCAGGCATCTGTGGCGATTTTCACGGGACTCTTCGCGAAGGAGTCCGTCATCGGCACCCTGAATGGCCTCTACTCGCAGTCGGCGGCGATTGAGATGAAGGCGGGAGACCCTGCGGAATGGGCCGAGGCGAAATCGGAGGAACTCACGGGGCGGGCGGAGCTGCGTCGCCACTTCACGAAAGGTTTCCACCAGGCATTCGCCTATCTGCTCTTCATCCTTCTCTATATGCCCTGTCTCGGTGCGACGGCTGTCGTGTTCAAAGAGATCGGGAAGGGCTATGGCTGCGTCTTCATCGCCTATCTCACCATGCTGGGATGGTCCGTGGCGACCCTCTACCATGCCGTCATGGTCTCGCAGAGCCTGCTCTGGTTTGCGGTCGGCGCGGGCATCCTTGCGATGATGTTCGGTACCTTCAGCTGGTATGGCAAGCATCACCGCGTCGATCTGACGTGAGTCTGCGCCTACGCGCCGACCATCACCTCGTGGATGTCGGTGGCACCGCAGAGGAGCATCACGAGCCGGTCGATGCCGATGGCGACGCCGGCGGCGGACTTGATCAGCGGAAGCAGTTCGAGAAACTCGTCGTCGAGCGGATAGTCGCTTTCGCCGAGTGTGCGGCGTTCCGCCTTTGCGGCGGCGAAACGGGTTCGCTGTTCGGGGCCGTCGCAGAGTTCCGTGAAGCAGTTGCCGAGTTCAAGTCCGTTGTAGTAGAGCTCCCACCGTTCCGCCACCGGACCCCTGAGCCGTGACAGCGAAGCGGCCGCCGGCGGGTAGTCCATCAGGAAGACGAACCCCTGCGGCAGGTTTGGTTCGATCTTCGTCGCCATATCATAGTCGAACCGGTCCTGATCCCAATTTTCAAAAGGGTTCCATCCGGCGAACTTTTCGTACATTTCTTTAATTGTGACGATTTTCGTGGGGACAGTCCCCTCGTCGCCAGTGGGGACAGACCCCTCGGAATTGGGGACAGACCCCTCGTTTTCGGTGGGGACAGACCCCACGGAATTGGGGACAGTCCCCTCGTTTCCAGTGGGGACAGACCCCCTAGAATTGGGGACAGTCCCCTCGTTTCCAGTGGGGACAGACCCCTTGATGAGGGCGGTGAGAAGGTCTTGGGTGTCTTTGAGGATGTCGAGGTAGGTGGCGTTGGTTCGGTACCATTCGATCATCGTGAATTCGGGATTGTGGCGGGAGCCGCACTCACCTTCCCGGAAGCAGGGGCCGATCTGGTAGATGCGGTTACAGCCGGCGGCGAGGAGTTTTTTCATCTGCAGCTCGGGGGAGGCGCGGAGGAAATCGGTTCCGCAGGGAGGGCAGTCGATGTGCGGCTCCGGCGCGGGGGCGGGAATGCGAACGGGGGT
Organism: Kiritimatiellia bacterium; assembly: GCA_045641465.1. Taxonomy (GTDB): domain Bacteria; phylum Verrucomicrobiota; class Kiritimatiellia; order RFP12; family UBA1067; genus RUG572. The sequence goes on from JAZUGW010000153.1 coordinate 26,829, forward strand.
GGTGACTTCGATGAAGTCGCGCGTGTCGAAGAAGGTGCGAATGGCGCGGAGAATGTCCGCCCGTCGGCGAAGGCGTCCCAAGAGGTCTGCCGGTTTCTGAATCGAATCTAATGCTTCCATGCCTCCCATTATAGCACACTTTCTCATTTTCAGATGGACGGATTTATGAGATAATAGAGAGACCGTTTTTCGTCGGAGGAGTGTTCAGGACGAGCCTGGCGTTCGGCGGAGGAAGAAAGGGATAAAGATGAAGCAGAAGACTGCATTTACGAATATGGTCATCGCCCAGTCGGGCGGTCCGTCAATGGTCATCAACCAGTCGCTTGTGGGCGCTGTGTTGGCGGCGCGCGCGAAGAGCACGGGTACGCGCATCGGCAAGATCCTCGGCGCGCGGCATGGCATCGCCGGCATCTTGGGGCGCGACTACATCGACCTGCGCAAGGTGGACGAGAAGAAGCTGCTTGCGATTGCCGACACGCCGAGTTCGGCGTTGGGTTCTTGCCGTCTCAAGCCGACGGCGGACGACTGCCGTAAGATTTTCGAGGAATTCAAGCGTCTCAAAGTCGGCTACTTCTTCTACATCGGCGGCAACGACTCGGCCGATGCGGCGCGCATTGTCGCGGAGGAGGCCGAGAAGGATGGTTATCCGCTCGTGTGCTATCACATCCCGAAGACGATCGACAACGATCTGCGCAGTTGCGACCACACGCCGGGCTTTGCGAGCGCCGTGCGGTTTGTGGCGAGCGCGCTGAAGGGCGACGACCTTGACAACCGCGCGTTGGGCGGTGTGAAGATCGACGTCATCATGGGCCGCGACGCGGGCTTCCTGACGGCGGGTGCGGCGCTCGCGCGCGCCCACAAGGACGATGGTCCGCATCTGCTCTACTTCCCGGAGCGTCCGTTCTCGGAAGAGGGATTTGTGGCGGACGTGCAGGCGGTGATGAAGAAGTACGGCCGTTGCGTGATCGCCGTTTCCGAAGGCATCCGCGATGCGCAGGGCGAATTGTTCGCGAAGAAGTTCACGGGTGGCGAAAAGGATTCGCATGGCAACGTGCAGCTGTCCGGCACGGGTGCGCTGGGTGATTTCCTGTCGCGCCTCGCGAAAGAGAAGGCCGGTATCAAGCGCGTACGCGCCGATACCTTCGGCTATCTGCAGCGTTCGTTCCCCGGAATCGCTTCGAAGGTCGACCAGAAGGAAGCGCGCGCGGCCGGTGCGGCAGCCGTCAAGGCGGCGCTGGCGGGCAAGCTCACGAAGGGCACGATTGCGATCGTGCGCAAGCCGGGCAAGAAGTACGCCGTGACGTTCGAGCCGCAGCCGGTTGCGAATGCGGCCAAGTACACGCGCAGCCTGCCGGATGCCTATATCGCGGCCAACGGACACGATGTGACCAAGGCGTTCCTCGACTATGCGCGTCCGCTTGTGGGCGAACTTCCGACCTGCGAGATCCTGTGAAAGTCGAAGCCCACGCGAAAGTCAACCTCACGCTCGAAGTCCTCGGCGTGAGGCCGGACGGCTACCACGACCTGCGGAGTGTCGTGTTGCCAATCCCGCTGTGCGACGACATTGAATTGACGCCGGCGGACGATCTGGCGGTGGCGTTTGCCCCCGAGGGACTGTTCCCTGCGACATTGTCCGCCTTGGCGGCGCTTCCTCCCGAGAAGAATCTCGCGTGGAAGGCCGCGCGCGTGCTGCAGCAGGCGACGGGATGTCCCAAGGGCGTGCAGATCACGATCACGAAGCGTATTCCGGCCGGTGCGGGCATGGGGGGCGGATCCTCCGATGCGGCGGCGGTGCTGAATGCGCTGAATGACTTGTGGGAACTGCATCTCCCGAAGACGCGCCTCTGCGAACTGGCGGCGGAAGTCGGTAGCGATGTCCCGGCGTTGACGTGGGGAGGTCCCGTGCTGATGGAAGGGCGGGGCGAACGCGTCACGCCGCTGGCGGAATCGCCGCTGAAGGATTTTCCGTTGCCGGATGTGTCGCGTCTGGTCGTCTACACGCCCCCCGTGTTCGTTTCGACGCCGGCCGTCTTTCGCGAATTCCGCGAAGACGACCGCGGGAAGGGGGCGAACGACCTGCAGCCGGCAGCCTGCCGTTTGCATCCGGAGATTTCGGCGGCGCTTCAGCGTCTGGTCGATCAGGGATGCGAAGGCGTGATGATGTCCGGTTCGGGCGCCACGGTGTTCGGTTTTCGTCTGCCGGCCGCCTAACGCCGGAACTAGGCTTGGCAGACAAGCCGGACGAATGCGAGCCAGTCCGCATTGGACAGCTCTTCCGCGCGCGCGGTTGCGAGGGGAATCGTCTCCTTGTGGCCGATGCGCAGGACGGGAAGCGCGAGCGCGTCCGCCGGGAGGTCGCTGTTCTTGAATGTCGCACCGAGCTGTTTGCGACGGTGTTCGAAGGCGAGCTTCGTCAGTTTGCGGAAGGTTTCGCGTTCAACGGGCGTGAGTGCGTCGTTGCGATGATGCCGTACGAGCTTGACGACGGTCGAGCCGATTTCAGGACGCGGCCAGAAGCAGCTGGCGGCGACTTTGCGAACGGACTTGACGTCGTAGTCCAGCTGTGCCCAGACGCCGGCGAGACCGCGCGTCTTCGAACCGGGACCCGCGGCGAGGCGATCGGCGACTTCGGTCTGCACCAGCACGACCATCACGGCCGGCGATTGCCGCTGGACGAGTTCCAGCAGAATGCGTGTGCCGGCTTGATACGGCAGGTTGGAGACGAGGAAGGGATAATCGTCGCAGGCACCCTCGGCAATGAAGTCGAGCGCGTCGCCTTTCTGCACCGTCAAGGCGGCCGGCGAGCCGAGCGACTCGGCGAGGCGGTCGGCCAAGACGGGGTCCTTTTCAATCGCGGTCACCTGGGCGCCACGAGAAAGCAGGCCTTCCGTCAGCACGCCGAGACCGGGGCCGATTTCAAGAACGCGTGTGGGCGTTTCGGCGTCGGTCGGCAAACCGGCGGCATCGACGATGGCGTCAAGGGCGTTGCGGTCGATGAGAAAATTCTGTCCCAGCACCTTGTTCGGATGGAATCCGTTGGAAAGGCACCACTCCTTGACTTGACTCGGACTCGTCAGATTCATTTACTTGTCCGTCGGTGGCGGGTAGGTCTTGATGAAGGCGTCGGCGCGGAGGCGCTGGATCCATTCCTTGTATTTGGCTTCCGCCATGTCCTTCTTCACATTCTTGGCGATGTCGTCGTAGGCTTCTGCGAATGAACGCGTGCCGTCTTTCGTCTCTTTGATCTTGCGGACGATGAAGCCCCATCCGTCGAGGTTGATGAGCGGAGAGATCTGTCCGACATTCAGCTTCTTGATTCCTTCGGCGATTTCGGGGCGGAACGCCTCGTCAGGTTTGATGTTCTCCCAGAGGCCGCCGTTCTTCGCGTGGGAATCGGACGAGAACGTCTGGGCGAGCGAGGCGAATTCTTCGCCCTTGGCCAGACGGTCCAGGATTTCGCGCGCACGCGATTCGGTCGTCCGCTGCTTGTCGTCCGCCGGCGGACGCAGCAGAATGACGCTGACCGTCGTCAGGGCTTCGGCGCGGTAGCGTTCGGGATGGTTCTTGTATTCGCGCTGCATATCTCCCGGGGCCGCATCGGCGATTTTCTCGACCAGCTGATAGCGCATGGCCTGCACGATCATTTCGTCGCGGATCTGGTTGCGCCAATCGGTGAGGGCGATGCGCGACTGGGCGAGCGACGCCTGCAGCTTGTTCATGTCGCCGTTGAAATTGTCCTTGACGATTTCACGCACGCGATTGTCGATGATCCACTCCTGCATCTGGAGCTTGCGCTCGGCGGCGGCACGCAGGATGAGGCGGCGGTCGATCACGGTGTTCACGGCATTCGAATAGGCCGCATTGAAGTCCATCCCGGCCGACAAGGCGCCCGTACGGCGCATCTCAGCGGCGACTTCATCGATGGTGATCACATCATCGTTCACCTTGGCGGCAATGCCGTCAAGCGTGGCTGCGCAAACTGTCATCGCAGTGGCCAGAGCCCCTGCCAGACAGATGAACTTAGGAAGAGAAAAATTTTTCATACCAAAAGAATACCATAAGTCGCGCGTGCGCGCAAGCATACGGTTGAAAAATCGGCGACGCAGGAGGGTGATCGGTCGTAGTCGAGGCATGAACAAATCACTGTCGCGACAAGCAATAAGAGGTCGATGTGACTTATAACGACAACGCACCGATCCAGAAGTTATTCGACCATTCGACCATTCGCCCATTCCACCATTCGCCCATTCCAACATTCGCCCATTCCACCATTCGACCATTCGCCCATTCAACATTCCAACATTCGCCCATTCCAACATTCGCCCATTCCAACATTCGCCCATTCCAACATTCGCCCATTCGACCATTCGCCCATTCGAAAACCGGTAGGAGGCGTTCTCCGAACGCGCCGCAATGCTGGGTAAAATGTATATGAAAACAGGCCACAAACATATTGCAAAATCAAATCGTTTTCCGACTGCGCAAGAAACACTCACCGAACAAAATCGTCTTCCCCTTTAATTTCCCTCATGTGAATGCTTGAAAAAATTTTTCGCAAGATCGGGAATACCCCGTTATTTCGCCTCGCCTATCTATTTCATGAGACAAATCGCACTGAAATGAAGGGGTGTCTATACCCCCTCTGAAATTTTTTTGATTTTTTGCTTGACATTGTGTTTTCTAAATTCTAAAATTCCGCCGTGAACCCAGAGTGTAAACCTAGCTGGTCGAGCGGTTCGACGGGTGTCGGGCTGCTTTCCTCCGACGGAAAGTGAAGGTGTGCTACATGAGGAGTATCTCTCGGCTTGCCGTAACCGCGGCGGCCCTACTAGTCGGTGCGACAGTCCTTGTCGCAAGTGAAGAATCGGTACGTAAACTGCATGTGGTGGAAAAGCCAGACGATCTGGTTGCATTGTACACCGATGCACAGGGGATCGTGACCTACGATTCCGTGAGTGGGAGGTTTTATTTCCCATCTCTCGGACTTTACCTTGATCCTACTACGTCCATGTTCTATGACCCAGATACGCGAACATATCTGGACTCGACGCTTCGGGGAGGATATTCCTATTCCGAAATGGATGGCATGTATCGTAATGAAGACGGCGTCCTGTGCTTTGATCCTGCCAAGCGGATGTCGTTCTATTCAGACAATAATCTCTATTGGACCGATGGGATGTTCTTTGTCTGGGATTCTCAATTCAACATGCTGCGTGATCCAATTAGTGGAGATTATTACGATCGTGGCCTTGGGGCTTTCATGTCGTATAATGCTGCATTGGACATGTTCTATGATAAAAACGCTGAACAGTACTACGACCCTGCGCTAGGACTCTACTATGACGAGGGGATGGGGATGTTCTTCGATCCGATCTGCGGACGGTTTTATGATCGCGACGCGCAGATGTACTATGACCCCAATACTGGCAATACGAGCCTAGATGCAGACGGTGCTTTCCATTTCGATCTGTCAGCAAACGCATACTACAATGAGAAGGACGGATGCTGGTATTGTTATGACGACGTGACTGGGCTCTATGTCGACCAGACCTCTTATGGGGATATGTCAATGATGATGGGGATGGGGCAGCGTTACTATGACCCCGATACCGAATTTCATTTCATCTATGACGGATGGTGCTACGTTGTGGAGGAAACCGGGGATTTGTACGACCCTGGTTCGCAGTGCTTCTACGATACGTACAACATGTCCTACTACCGCTACGATTCGATGGCGGGCGGTTTCGTCGAGGCGATGTCGGGCATGGGCTACACTCCGTACTGGATGGAGACCGGAAGATATGTCTGGGGTTCGTCAGAAGGTTGGGGGCCAGATGTCGACATGTCCAACATGGTCTACGACTACGGAATGGAAATGTATTACGACAACTATTATATGCTTTATTACAATGCTGACGACGGCATGTATTTCGACGGCATGAGCTACTACCGTGAACCCTGGGGCGATAGCTACTGGTACGATTCGATGTCGCAGTGCTACGTTAATGGTATGACCGGCGAACATTATACACCATCGCACTCGAACGGTCCTTCTTCGTCCAAGGGTGTCGACCTTTCCAGTATGTCCTATGATTCTATGATGGACTTGTACTATGATGGTAAGTCTGGGTTGTACTATGATGCCAAAATCAGCATGTACACCGATTTCATGTGCTACTATCTGAAGCCGTGGGGCGATTGCTACTACTACGACTGCATGCAGAATGCCTACATCTGCTACATGACAGGCGATGTCTACTATCCCCACTCTCAGAGTGTGGTGACGAGCGGGTCGCAGGTTCAGGCGTTGACAGAGGAGCAGATCGCGGAAATCCAGGCGACTTTCATGGCACTTGAGTATATGATGAAGTTACCTAGTGAGTTGGACGAGACGGAAACTTCGCCAATTGAAACTGGAACCTATTCTGCGGCGCCGTTCAGCTTTGCGGATGCGTTGTGGTTCAGGGATTTGCTGGATGATGGCATGTGCATTGCCGACAAACGGATCTGGTTGATTCCAGGTACGATGCCGGGTTCGCTCGAAGTGAGACGTAGCGATCCTTGGGCGACGGGGGGAGTCGAAGAGAGTCAGCCCACGGGGCTGGTGGTACCGGTGTCGGAATCGTTGTGGAATCGGTCCACACGTACGGTGACCTTCATTCTGGACGCAGGTTGGAATTCTTGCGCGACGGACGGAGTGAGCATTTTACATGACTGCTGTAGCGGTATTGGGTATTACGACTGTATGGGCAACTACGTCATGACTGGAATTGGAATGGGCGTTCAGGAACTTTCGAATGATGATCTTGCCATATACAACCGTTATCTGAACGACTGGGAAATGCTGAACTTCCTAGTTCGGGCGACGTATGGCGGTTCGTGGACGGTGTCTACGATGTACGGCGGCGTGGGCATGATGTCGGGCGTTACCATTACCATCGGAGGCTTCCAGGACATGGATGGCGACGGGCTCTCAGATCTTGATGAAATCAAATACGGCACGAATCCCTTCATGGCTGACACGGACGGCGACGGTTTGAACGACGCGCTTGAACTCCGAATCGGCAGCTGTCCCACCATGTATGATGAAGACTCGGATTATGATGGCATGGCCGACGTCTGGGAGAGGTATTTCGGATTGAATCCCGACAATCCGATCGACGCAAACGCCGACCCGGATCATGACGGACTCAACAATCAGCGGGAATGTTTGCTTGGCACAAATCCGCTTTCAATGGACACCGATGGAGACGGTCTCAAAGATGGAGAGGAGATCAAAGCTGGCACCCAGCCGTGCAATCCCGACACCGACAACGACCAGCTGCCTGACGGTGCAGAGGTCGCACGTGGCACCAACCCCCTCAATCCCGACACAGACCTGGACGGTCTGCTCGACGGGCGCGAAGTGGGACTCGGTCTGGATCCTCTCAGCGTCGACACCGACTGCGACGGCATTGCCGACAGCGACGAAGTCGAGTACCAGCTGCTCG
>JAZUGW010000154.1:0-49266 GCA_045641465.1 Kiritimatiellia bacterium
GGCGGAGCCCTCGCCGCAAATGAGGTTCTCCGTCTTGTCAATGAATTGCGATTGGGCGAGGGCGTTGTAGCCACAACGGTTTTCGGCAAATACTGCGTATGCCGAAGGCATCTGCGTACTTCATAAGGCCTTGAAAGGCAAAAGGCGACCCACACTTATGCCTGAAGAGCCATCTTTTTTGAGGGTATCTTCGTGTGTCTCGTGTTGAGTTTTGAATAATTGTTCTTTTAAAGAGACGAATATTTAAAATATTTGCAATTTTGAGAATCGCATATTGTTTTATTTTCCCTATTTGCACCGTATACGATATTTGATATAATTATATACCTATGCAAAGAATAGGTTATTCTATGCCTTGCTGTAGATGTGAGAGGGAGGTTTACCCTCCTTCATTTTGTAAGATGAGTGAGACAATGATGAAAATTCTTTTAGAGAAATTATTGATCATGCTGTTAGTGGCATGTGGGGGATTCTCCGCAGTTGCGGATACTTCCTCGGCGTTGCTCTGGTGGGTCAACGATCCGTTGGTCGCGGAACTGCCGATTGAGTCGGGAAATACGTCCTACGTCAGCGAACTGGTTTCGCGGCCGGACGGACTTCACGTGACCGATGCACGCGTGCGTGTGACGGGCGGAAGCATTTCGGACGACTCGCCGGTCTACCTGAGTCTGACGCCTCAATTGGGCGGGACTTCAGGGACGGGCGGCATTCATGACGAGACGTTCCTGACGGTCACCCACAATCCCTTGACCGAGGCTGACAAGGCGGGTCCTGTGTGGGCCTGGCTCGCGAGATTCGATGCGGCTGAATATTCCTTCTACGTGGAACTCGGCAACTGGAACGGCGACACGGGGACCTGGACGGTGATGGCGGTGAGCGACACCTGGTCGCGCGAGAAGCTGAATGAATTCATTTCGACTGATGGACTCAACCATCCGGGCATGACACCTTGGGCGCCGAGCTATGCGGTGCCGGAGCCGTCGAGCGGGATCCTGCTTTTGGTTGGTGGCGCGCTTCTTGCGTTGAAGCGTCGGAAAAATCGGATTTGATGAAAAGGGAGGACAGAGAATGAAAACCTACCTGATGACATTGATGGCGGGCCTGTCGCTGATGGCGGCCGCCGAAACGGTTGTGTTCAAGGGACAGACCATTACCTATTCAGGCGCATCAGAAGTGAAGACGGTCGGCGACGATCTCGTCCTCGTCTATACGGACACTTCTGCGGCTGGAACATTGGAAATCCCTGGCCATGTGCAGGCGCGTGTGCTCGCGGTCGGCGGCGGTGCGGCTGGTGGTACGTTGGGTGTCGGCGCCAAGGACTTCGGTGCCGGCGGTGGTGGTGCCGGCGGTATGTTCGACAAGGTCATCGATCTGGAGGGCGGGGCCTACACGATTACGGTCGGTAGAGGTGCGCCGCAGGTGAGTTCCCATTCGTCGTCCGTCGTGGGCGAGAATGGACAGCTGACGTCTTTGAGATTCAGTAATCAGGCGACAGGTTATGTGGTTTCCGCGCTTGGTGGCGGCGGTGGAGCGACGGCGAAAACCTCGGGCAAGGGTCAGGATGGTGGTTCGGGCGGCGGTGGTTCGTGGTCGGGATCGTCTGCCGTGAAGCCCGGTCACGGTGCGGATGGCTATGGTTGGGATGGCGGAAAGCCCGTTGGAACGTATCAGTTTTTGTCCCTCGTCAAGCCCATCGCAGGCGGCGGCGGTGGCGGTGCAGCCACAACGTCGGCGGGCCGCGGTGGCGCGGACGGTACTCCGGGTGCGGGACGGATGTCGGACATCACGGGTGAGAATGTGCTGTACGCGCAAGGTGGCCGCGGTGGCCAGCCTGGCGATCACGACTATGTGGCGCAAAACGGCACGGGTTACGGATTCGGTGGCGACGGCGCGGGTAAAACTGGTAAGGGCGGTGCCGGCGGCAACGGCATTCTCGTCGTTCGCCTGATCAAATTCTTCGATGTTGTCGCCGTTCCAGAACCGACTTTCACGTCGTCTTTCCTGTGGGCTAAGGACCAGACTTTGACAGCGTTGGATCCGACGCTCGCGAATCTGATGCCCGAGGTACTGCGCGATGCGGTCAAGAGCATTGAAGGAACATGTTCTGTTGAGTGTTCTCTTGGGACGCCGGCAGCCGACGGGTCGGTTGTGACCAACGGACTTGGCCGCCATCAGTTCACGGTGACCCTCAAGGACGAGTATACATGGGAGGACGGTTCGAAGTTGCCTCGTGCGTTCTATTGGCGCGTGAAGGAACCGAATACAGAAGGTAATTCGTCCGCAGATGTGACGAAAACCGTGAGCTGGGCAAACGACAGCGAGGCGACGATCGCCATTGTCGCGCATACCACTCCGGAAATCAGAACGCGTACGCCGAATGTCCTCTTCCTCGGTACGCTCTGTACCTCGCACAGTTTGACGGCTGACACTGTTGTGAAAGCGTTGAACGCGGCTGCGAAGAGTGCCAATGTCGATTATTTCTTCACGCGTGGTTCGATTTCGAACGATGGGCTCGGTACGACGACCCAAAAGACGGGTTCAATCGCGAAGGGGGGTGAGGTTACGGCTGCGGGTGTCGGGCTTACAACCGGTAACAACGGTTCTATGCAAAGCGCAAGCCATGCGAGCTTGGCCTATTTCTATTACCAGCTTGATCGGATTCGGCAGGACCCTGCCTTGAAGAGCAAGTACGACTACATCATCTTCGAGTTTGACGGTTCGCGTGTCGCCGGCCGTAACCACGTTGGCAATGATTACAACGTTGTTCCGAATGAACACGAAGCCGAAGTTGCGCAGTTCCTTGTGCCGTTCTATAAGAATGAACAGGTTATCTGGATTGTCGACCCCGGCACGGAAGCAAGTACGAAGGGTGACACGAATTATAAGGGGGAACCTTATGCGGACGGTTATTGGCGCCCGAATTCCTTCTACTATTCGAGTTATTGCCGCGAGGTTGTGGACGACCAGGCCTATCGGTCAATGATCGGCCTTTTTGCGCCTGATCACTATATCGTCAACGGCACGCGGGCCCAGATCGCGACGGAATCGAAACCCTGGCGCATTCAAACGGGGTCTAATAGTGGATACCATGATACGACCATCTACGCGAATGACCGTTATGATGTTCAGACTTCTTATGACGATGCCGCCAAAGTGACGGACCTGATTGAAAGCGTCATTAAGGCAAATGTCGATTATTCATTCCATTTGGACGACAAGATCCATGTCGATATGGGACTGAGTCTCGACAACGCGTATGGTTGCTGGACGACGAACGCGCTTGGGCTCGCAGAGTCGAATACCGACTGGACGGATCTGACGGAAGCGCAGCTGGTCGTGACAGAGGGTGAAGACGGTGTCAACATCATTATCCCGGGTTTGCGTGACGAGGCGTGGGTGAAGTTGTTTGTCGACATCCATGACGAGGGCGGGTTCCGTTCAAGCGTGCAGGCTTCCTATAATCCGCAGACGGCTTTGTGGGAGAAGGATCCGAATGACGGTCCGGTGAAGGTCTATATGACGCCCGTGGGCCGTGATAACATCATTGCCGAGGATAAGGCGGATACGTCCGTGGCTTGGACGTTCGCAGCCTTCGAGATCACGGGCGAAGTGATGGCGAGCGGGGATGGAACCCAGCATGGTTCGATCCTTCTGAACGGCTACGATGTCGAAAAGATCGCCGCTGGCGAGGGGACTTCCCCCGAGGTCGTCTTCAAGGGCGATCCGGGCTATGTGCTCGATACGCTCATCGTGGACGGACTCGAGATCGACGACATCGACTCGACGACATCCAGCTGGATTTTCGAGAACATCGGCAGCGACCACGATGTAAAGGTGAAGTTCAAGCAGTTCGAGATGACGACGCCGACAACGGGCCCGACGGAACACGTGTACGACGGCAACCCCTACGCCATCACGGTGGACAACGTCTCCTTCGTCGTGAAGGACGAAGGTGGGAACGTGGTGGAGACGCTCGACTACGAGTGGTATCCCGTCTACTCGTTCACGCCAGACGGCGAGTATTCGAAGGATGTCGGCCAGGTCGACGTGGTTCTGGATAGCAATGGCAATCCCGCCCCGCGCACGATGTACACGCGCATCGCCGTCCTGCAGCCCGGCTACGAAGAGCCGATCATCCTCGATTCGTGGACGGGAGAGAACACGGTCACGATCACGCCGCGTCCGCTCACGGTGACATTCGACGACTACGTGCAGACCACCAATACACGAAAGACGACCGATTTCGACTATACGGTTTCCGAAGACGACCTCGTCGAGGGCGACACGGTCACGGTGACGGGCAGTACATGCACGAGCTACCCCGATACGGGTCAGCATACGGAGAAGACGATTACGACTGACTCGGGTAATGTCTCCATCACAAACAAGGATGGTGAAAATATTACCAGCAACTACACCATCACAATCGTGCCGGGCGACTACTACTATCCGGGCAACGAATTGATGGCCGAAGCCAAAGGCGTCGAAAAGGTGTACAACGCCCTTGAGTCGACGATTGCGGTGACGATTCTGAATCCTTCTCCCGTTGTGCCTACCGAGAGTGATTTACGTAGCATTTATGGTTACCCGTCAAATGATGCCTACACCTATATTGGTTCGATTCAACCGAATGGTCCGACGATTACCTATACAATTGATGGTGGAAAGACATATATGTCAGAGTTGCCGACCTACACGGATGTGGGTACCTATACTATTGGTTATAAGGTCGAGTATTCGTTTTCGTTCAATCATCGGAATACACGGTGGGGTTCATGGAGTAATGAGACGGTCACATTTGAAGCTTGCACGGGTTCGGCGAAGGTGATCATCCATCCGCGGCCGGTCACGGTGACGGCGGATAGTGCTTCGAAGGAGTATGACGGCACGGCGCTGACGGACAGCGGCTACACGGTGAGCGAGACGACGGATGTGACGGGCTTTGTCGACGGCGAGGGCATTCAGTCGCTTGCGATGACGACGGGATCGACGATTACGAATCCGGGGTCGGTTGCGAATACGATCGATGAAGGCGGTGTGACGCTGAAGTCGAACACGAAGAGCACCAACTACGAGATCACCTACGTGCCGGGTACGCTGACGGTGACGGGCAAGCTCACGGAAAAGCCCACGCCGGTGGAGAAGTACTACGATGGTACACCGTCGAGCATCACGGTGGAGGTGACGCCGTCGGTGCCGGGAACCGCGTATACGATCAAGTACACGACGGACCCGAACGACCCGGACTCGTGGAGCGAGAATCCGACGTTCACGGATGTGGGCGAACACGAGGTGTTCTACATCGTCGAAGCGGAGGGCTATCCGCCCGTGACGAATTCGACGACGGTGTTGATCAAGCCGCGCGAGATCGTGGTGACGGCGGATGACAAGTCCAAGATCAAGGGCGAGCCGGATCCCGAACTGACGTGGACGGTGGACAAGAATACCGAGGTGCCCGAAGGGGTGGCGACGGGTGTTGTACCGGGCGAAGAAGAGCTGGTGCGCAAGATGATCGGCGAGGATCAGTCCTTCGACATCACGCGTACGGGCGTCGGTACGGAGGAAGGCGAACAGGTGACGACGGGCGGGTCGGGCTATCCGATTACGCCGTCGGGTGACGAGTACATCGGCAACTACCACATCGTCTACAAGCCAGGCGAGCTCACGATCACCGCCGCCGTCTACTCGAGCAACATCTATGGTCTGCTCAAGATCAATTCGACGACCAAGAACACGATCATCCCGGCACCGTGGAAGGGCTACACGCCGAATGGCGCGCCGACGGAGAAGATCCGTGCGGACCGTCTCGTCAAGCCGCGCAACCTCACGGCGGGCGACCTGCTGATGGTGTCCGACGGTGCGGGCAAGTATACGACCTGGGTGCTGCAGAAGGACGCGACGACGGGCGCGGGCAAGTGGGTGCCGTCGGCGACCGTGCTGGCGCCGCGCAATGACCTTGTCGAGCACGACGGGAACGCGACGGTCGTCCGTGGACACGGCCTCTGGCTCATTCGTCAGAAGCCGGTGACGACCGACGGCAAGGCGATCCCGTTCTACTTGAACGGCCAGTGGACGACCGGCCGTGACGAGGTCGAGGTGTTCGGCCAGAAGGGTGCGGTCTCGTACGTGGACGATAAGGGCATCGGTGCCGCATACAAGAACGAGGGCTACACGATGCTGGCGGATCCGGATTGTACGCGTCCGTCGGAGATCAACAAGTGGACGTGGAACAATGTGGATGTGAATGACACGGTCATTCTCAATACGGACTCGAACCTGCCCGTCTACGGCATGAAGCTGACGAAGCGTGGCGGTACCGTGCTCGACGGCTGGTATTACTGGGGCGGGAACGGTGAATATCTGCAGGACCTGAAGTCTCCGACGGGCGTCGGTTTCTGGTACGTGCGGCGTGCGGCGGCGGCGAGTACGGTTTCGTTCCCGGGGGCCGAGCCGTATGCGGGCGAAGGCGAAAACCACCCGGTGTGGATTGTCGACCATGCGGATGCCGGCGATGGAAAGATCTACCTTGCGGTCGAGTACACGGCGAAGAAGAACGAACTCACGGCCGAGTATGTGCAGAAGCTCTTCACGGCCGGGGCGATTCGCTATCTGCACGTGTCCGCGCGGGAAACGCAGGCCCTCGGCAAGGCCGAAATGGATAAGCTCACCGAAGCCGATGCCGTTCCCGTGCTGGCGTTGCGTCAGGACGACACGGCGACGGCCGATCTGAAGAAGGGCATCATCTGGGTGACGATCGACGTACCGGATGGTACGCACGCAGCCGATTCGACGGATGGCCATGGCGATACAAACGGCGCCGGCGACCTCTGGCGTGTTGTAATCGGCAGCAAGTAAGACTTGTCCCCGCGAGCAAGCTTTGCTATAATGCTCACCTCTTTCCTCCGTGGAAAGAGGTGTTGCCTTTGGACGATTAGCTCAGTTGGTTAGAGCAGGACCTTTACACGGTCAAGGTCGGGGGTTCGAGTCCCTCATCGTCCACCAATTCGCTTGTCATCCACTTGGTTGCTTGAATGAAAGACGCAGTCCATAATTTGGTTCGAATGAGATGGCTTTCTTTGGTCATTCTCTCGGCCCTGTTTCTGTTCATGGGGCGGCGTATCTGCTTGGGTGAAATCATTGAAGGGCGTGATGATGGAAGCGGACTGTATGCGATGTCTGCTGGGGATGGCTATTATGTCCTTTCGGGGCACGACTATGTTTGGCCGTCAACGGTTATTCGCGTCACTTACAGTGGTCGAACGGGGAAAGTTATTTTGTCGGGGGCAAACGTTCAGTTCTATATCGAATGGAACAGGGTAAATGATTGACGCTTCGTGGTTTCACGCTACATAACGGTTTTGGCGGTGCGCGTGGTGTGAAATGCCTTGAGAACTGCGTCATTGAAAACTGTCATTGGGGACTTTCCAACACCACCGCCAACTCTTGCATGTTGAAAGGGGTAAGTTCCCACCTCGCACCAGGTTCCTCGGTTAAGGCCCGGATCGGCGCGACGCCTGAAGGGTTCCGTGTCTCATCGATAATCGGAAACGGACAGCAGACGACCACCGGAGATTGCCTTTTGGGAGCCACGTCTCTCACCGCGCGTGTCTGGTCCGTGACCACGAACTTCACCGATTCGGCTTTTATGCGGACCAATCATTTCTTCAAGGTCGGTATTGGACCTCCAGTCCACTAACAGGAGGCGGAGATCTGTTTTGAGGGGCTTTGCGCCCCGCACTGGCTCCCCTCGACTCGAAAATCTTCTATCTTGCTGTCGGGCCCGTGGATGATCGTTTGCAGTTCTTGGTATTGCCGCAAAGGAGAATGATCATAATCAATGATGAGAAAAATCACCGAATGAAAGTGAGAAAAATCACCGAACGAAAAAGGGAAAAATCACCGAACGGATTGACATCGTGAACAAATATTTGGTATAATTCAACCGTTATGGCGAATTATCGTAAAAGAATTGCTGATGACATTCTCGAGTACAAACTCTCGGCGATGGGAGCAGTTTTGGTTGAAGGCGCAAAATGGTGCGGCAAGACGACGACCTGTGAGCAGCACGCGAAGAGTGTCCTGTACATGGCCGACCCCGCAACACGCAATCAGAACCTGAAACGAGCGGAGCTTGATATCTATTCCCTGCTTGCGGGTGCTAAACCTCGTCTGATCGACGAGTGGCAAGATGCGCCGAAACTATGGGATGCGATTCGTTTCGCCGTTGACCACGGGGAGGAGGGAAGCGGCCAGTTTATCTTGACCGGAAGTGCGGTACCGCCACGTGCGGACGAAATCTCCCATACTGGGACTGGGCGTTTCGCACGGATCAAGATGCGTCCGATGAGTTTATGGGAATCCGGTGAATCTTCTGGTGAGGTTTCTCTTGGCGAGTTGTTCGGCGGGACCGGAGTGACAACGGCATCTGGCATCAGTCTGGCCTTGGGCGATCTCGCATTCATCTGTTGTCGTGGAGGGTGGCCGCAAGCGGTTGGTCGCAAAGGCGAACGCGCCCTGATCACGGCGCGTGAATATTACGAAGGCGTAGTTGAAAGCGACATGACGCGGGCGGATGAAATTCCGCGAGACCCAGATCGCGTCCGTCGGCTGATGCGCTCGTGTGCTAGGTTGCAGGGAACGCAATCCAATCTTGCGGCGATCCGAAAGGACCTGCAGGCGAATGACGTGCGGACGTTGGATGAAGACACGATTCACTCGTATGTGACAGCCTTGAAAAGGATTTTCGTCATCGAGGATCTTCCGGCGTGGAACCCGGACTTGAGAACGAAGGGATCGATTCGCACAACGGACACCCGCTACTTTGTCGATCCGTCGATTGCCGCCGCCGCCTTGGGTGTGGGACCGGGGGATCTCGTGAACGACGTTCGCAGTTTCGGATTTTTTTTCGAGGCATTGGCCATTCGCGACCTCCGGGTTTACATGGATGCCCTGCGCGGTCGGGTGGAACGCTACCACGACAAGACGGGTCTGGAATGCGACGCGGTTCTTCATCTCGGCAACGGTGAGTACGGTTTGGTCGAAATCAAGCTCGGTGGTGAGACGTTGATCAACGAGGGGATTGTCACCTTGTACAAGCTCAAGGCGCTGATCAAATCCAAAGGTATGAAGGAACCGAAATTCATGATGGTGCTGACGGGAACGGGATCATTTGCCTATGAGGAAGATGGCGTGTTCGTCTGCCCGCTCTCCGCACTGAAGCAATGATGAGATGCGAGACTCTTACGCTCAAATTCCACCATCAAATCACTTGTCATCATGTTTACTTGTCAACTTGTGGACCTTGGATGTCCCATTCGGGCAGCTTTGGGGCGACTCTTCTGTTCGCCTCGGGAGGTTGTCTGTGTTCACCTCGCGAGGTGAACTCGCGAAATGCCAGGGAGGAGAGATTGCGTGAGTGAAAAAGTTCCATTCATTCGGAGTACGGCTTTTACGAATCTGGTAGCCGCTGCCTTTTTGTTTATCTTATGCTACACAGTACAGGACATTGAGTCATTGTCTGATTGGAGTTGGTGGGATTGCTCATGCGTTTGCATGGTCGGCATTGTTTGTAGTCTTGTCAAGTTCTTCTGGTTATGCGGTAAAAGGGTATGCTCAGGTCGGTGGTATGAGGAGAAGCGGGGACGTAAATGGGCGGATGCATTTGGCTTGGGCCTTATGATTCTGATCCTTGGAATAGTCGTCGTGCTTAGGCCTAAGCTTGATGGTCCTCGAGAGACCATTGACGGTGTCACCTGGCGGTATGTCGTGAAGGACGGCCACGCGGTGATCGAACGTAAAAGGAAATACTGCGATCGTCCTGCGATCTCGGTGACGACATCGGGAGCGTTGGAGATCCCGGCAAAGCTCGGTGGGTATCCGGTGGTCGGCGTCGGTCGGGATGCGTTTCGCGGGTGTAGGAAACTGACGTCCGTTACGATTCCTGAAAGCGTGAGGTATCTGGATTGGGGGTCTTTCAAAAACTGCCGGGCTTTGCGTAAGGTGATTGTCAGGGGGGATTTACGTTGGATGGGAGATGCGTTTGGTGGCTGCGGCGAATTGAAGGAATTTGTCGTGGATCCCGAAAACAAGTATTTGCAATCGGTTGATGGGATGTTGCTGAACAAGGCCGGCACCCGGCTGATCGCAGGTCCGGGTGGGAACGTAAGAATTCCAGAAGGGGTGTCGTGCATTGACAGTTTTGCGTTTGCCAGACGCGATGGTCTGAAGTCGGTTACACTACCGAACAGTGTGACGAATATCGGGAGGGAGGCGTTTTCCGGATGTAAGAATCTGGCAGCGGTTGCGATTCCGAAAGGGGTTTCGGCTATCGATTTTGGCACGTTTCAGGACTGTGAGGGATTGACATCGGTGACGCTGCCTGATGGGGTGAGATCGATCAGTGCATTTGCATTCAAGGGATGTCGCTCGTTGACCACACTGAAGTTGCCGGAGAGTGTGACTGGAATCTGGAATGATGCGTTTCGTAATTGCCGTAGCTTGGTATCAGTTAATGTTCCGTCGAACGTTATTCAGATCGGTAAAAATGCGTTCGCGGGAACTCCGTTTCTTGACGGACGACCAGACGGACTTGTCGTGTTCAGCGGAATCGTTTACCGATGGAAGGGGCAGTGTCCGACGGAAGTCGTGATTCCGGATGGAGTGACCAGGATATTCGACAAGGCGTTCTATTATCGCAACGAGATTAGGTCGGTGAAGATTCCGAAGACCGTGAAGAGCATTGGCGACGGTGCGTTCTCAAGTTGCGACGGTCTGACCTCGATGATCATTCCGGAGGGGGTTACGAATATTGGTCACGCCGCTTTTTACGGTTGTGATAAGTTGACCGCCGTCACCCTACCGAAAAGTCTGACGAAGGTGTCGGGACATCCGTTCCTCGGTACCAATATCCGTACGGTGTATGTGGTGAAGGGGGATGTGGAGCGCGTCAAGAGCATGGCGGAGGATCTACACATCCGGGTGAATTCAAAAAAGTGGAAGTTCGGGAGTAACGAGGTGAAGTTCGTGGAATGCGACGAGTTCCCGTCTGCCATAGGAGAATGATCATGATCAATTGTAAGGTTCAAATGGTAAACGGACTTGATATGTTTAATGAGATGATGAAAAGATTGCTGACATTTGCTGTTGTCGTTCTGCTGGTCGGGGTTTCGGGTTGTGTCAGCTCGTCTCGGGAGAATGGCATGTTGTCGCCGCGTTCCGGCGAACTGTTCCAGACCACGCGGATTGGTCGGGGGAGGGGGACGCTTGTCTGCTCGGCGCTCATGCTGGGAGGGCTCTTTGCCCATTCAGAGGGTCGCCTCTGGGGACTGCCGGTCGCGGTCGTCGGGTTGCCTTTCGCGGCGTCGGCTTTTGTGGTGGACGCGTGCGTCGTCTCGCCGCTCACGGATCTCGTCTGCCTGCCCTACGACCTCTGTCAGCCCCACCACGGATTCTACCTGCGGATCGTCGATGAAGACGGCAAGCCAGTGGCAAAGGCCACGATCGAGGGGATGGTGAAGGGGAGGACCGATGATGCCGGCGAATTCCATGTCGGTCGTCTCTTCAATCTGCGCGGTTCCATTCGCGCTTCCGCTGAAGGACATCTGCATTGGCCTGGTTATCGTCACATCGATTTGTCCAAGGCGAAGGAGACGGCCGACGGACGGCTCGTGCTGGAATTTGTCCTGGTGAAGGGCGACCTCGGCACATGGGCGCCCAAGGCGGATCTGTCGCGCGAGGAGGTGCTGAAACTCCTGCCCGGCAAATGGTCCGCCGATGCCGTTACACGCAAGTTCCTCGCGAAGGAACTCGGCTGGCCCTCGGCGGATGATCCCTCTCGCCACTGTCTGACGCTTTTGCCGTCCCAGGCGGTTGAATCGCAGGTGCCTGAATCCTACCACTTGGTCCGAAGCGGAGAGGACCCGTGGCGCCAGGGCTCCGCATTCGTCCGTTGGCAGCTTGACGAGAAGTGGAATGTGAAACTCAGCTGGCGTATATGGGAACCGAAGGGATGGAAATGGGGTGTTCGTCTGCTGATGTCGGAGGGAGACAAAGAGGAAGTCTACTTCCTCGGCGAAGACGAAAAGGGCGTCTATCTTCTGCCCGGTCTCCATGGTGGATGCAGTTGCCACTCGACGCCGCTCAAGTTCCGCAAGGTCACGGCGTGCAGCCCTGGCAAAGAAGGGGGCGAATGCAGGTGAGAATCTGCGTCGTGCTTGGATTGTTTCTGCTTGCCGGGAGCGGTTTCGCCGCGTCGCGTGAAGTGACGACGGTGCAGACCTACACGGGCGTGTGCACGATTTCCCCGGGAACGACGAGCGAAACCTGGCATGTCCAGCCCAATGGTTCCCTCGTGGTCAACACGGACAAATCAGGGAACAACTACATTGAAATCCGCAATGTGAATCCCAGCGCGCTGGAACTGAATGGCGGATCGATTTCCGCTGGTGCGCTGGCGTTGCGGGGCGAGTACTCGACCTATTGTCAGCAGAGCGGGACGATGACCTTGAACGAACGCGGTTTCCTGATCGACGGGGGAACGGTGGAACTGCTGGGCGGCACGTGTTCGGCGGTCGTGAACTTCCGTAACTGTTCCTCGGCGACGTTCACGATGGGCGGTGGCCGGCTTCGGACGTCCTCCCTCGCCGGGACCAACATGGCTCGGGCCGGTTTCCGCTTTCGGGTGGCGAACGACGCGTTTGCCGTGACAACCCCCTGGTCGGAGGCGATGATCACGGCGACAACGCCGATCACGCAGGCACCGAAGTCGCTCTCCATCGACGGGGATCCGGTTCCGGGATGCGTCTACGCCCTAGTGGACGGCCTCACGAATGACACGTTCTTCACGGCGCTGACGCCGTCGGTGCCGACAGGTTGGACACTTGCGCGCATCGGTCGACGATTGCTGCTGGCGGAACCGGCTTCTTTGGCGATCACTGCGGCGACTTGGACGGGTGCCGCAGGCGATGGCGATCCGCGTACGCCCGGCAACTGGATTTGCCGTGATGCCGCCGGTACGATAAAGCCCGGCGCGCTTCCCGGCGTCGCCACCACGGTTTCGGTACCGTCGGATGCCGCCACCTTCACCTTCCCGGCCGACAAGGCAATCCCCCTCGCCGAGGTCCGTTTCCTCGGAACCTCCTTCGCGCTTGCGGCCGATGCGGATTGGACCGGTCTCACGTCCGATGTGCTGACAATGCCGCCGACGACGATCGACCTGAATGGCCACACGTTGAGAGTGTGCGACGAACCGGTCCCGGCGGTGGCCGAGGTGACGAGCGGCGTTGCCGGCGGCACGCTGCTCTTCGACATCCCGGCGGGGGGCGAGGTGTCGCTCGCCCACGTGGCGTTGACCGGAGCGCTCACCGTGGTCAAGGAAGGCGCGGGGGTGCTGTCGTTCGTGAAGACCCACCAGACGTTCACCGGCGGCGTCGACGTCCGTGCCGGATCGATCTGGGCCATGGGCGAACCGGCCTATTGGACATTCGGCGGCGCCTCGAGGACGCAACCGGCGGCGACCGTTCTCACGCTCCACGTCGGGACGATGCTCGACTTGCGCGCCTACGCGGGGTGGGGATACACGACGATGGTTCTTGACGGCGGCACCGTCGCCGGCCGAAGTACGTTGTTCAATCCGCGGATGCAGTTGACTGCGCCCTCGACGCTGCAGGTTGTGGCGAGCGGCGATCTCAATGTCAAAGGCGCGGTGATCGATCTGGGGGGACAGACCCTCACGGTCTCGATTGCGAGCGGCAAGTATCTGAAACTCGAATCGTCCGTGATTTCAAATGGCGTTCTGGATGTCGTACATGGCGGCTGGGTGACCAATCAAACGGCGCTCGACGCACGCACGGTCGATCTGAAAATCGGCTCGGCGCTGGCGCTCGAGGCCGAACTGAGCGTGCGTGACTACGAGGCGAAATTCACGTCCAACTACAGTTCGGGAACGGCGCCGCTGAAGGTGTACGGCACGTTTACGCCCACCACCGATTTCTTCTACGGATGCACGCTGCAGGAAGGTGCGACGCTCAATCTCGCCGCGAAGACGGGTGCCTGGTCCACGACGAGTGCCTTCACGGGGGCGTTGAACGTCGTCACCTTTGCGGACGGCGCGCGCGTGACGGTTGAGCTGGGTGACCGTCTGCCCGAACAGGGCGAACAGCTGATCGCGTGGACGCCCGCGACGAAGCCCGCAAACCTGTCCACGCTTACCTTCGTCGATTCCCACCGCCATCGACGCCTCTTCGCCGACGCACACGGCGTCTACTACCGCAGTGGCTTCCTGCTGATCGTGCACTAAGGAACCGTCCTCGCAAAAGAAAGAACCGCACGAAATGAAAACCGTACTTCACTTTTCTCTGCTTCGGATTGCCGCGGGACTTGCTGGGGCACTGATTGCAGCGAGCTCGTCGGCGGCGCCGGTGGACGAGGCGATGGCGGCGAAGGCGCTCGCGGCCTGGCGGGTGCGTCGAGGGACTTTAGGCGTGACGATGGGAATGACGGTCGAGCGGGTGCGGTGCATCCGGCGCGAGGGGCTGGCCTTTCACGTGGTTCAGTTCGCGGGCGGCGGCGTGGCTTTGGCGGCGGCCGAGACGACGATCCGTCCGGTGATGCTCTTTTCGGAGGACGCCGATTTCGACGAAGATCCTGAAAATCCCGTGTGGGCGCTGCTGCGAGCTGAATTCGACGAACGGGAGCGTCGGGCGTCGCGTCCGCGGTTGATGGCGGTGGCGGACGATTCTGCCGCGGCGGCGAATGCGTCCGAATGGGCCGATCTGCTGTCGGGTGGACCGACCTTGAAATACAGCCTCACATCAATCAGCGATGTGCGGGTGGCGCCGTTTGTCCAAACGCGGTGGAGCCAAAAGGATGTCAGTGGAAAATACTGCTTCAACTATTCGACGCCCAACCACTGGTCCTGTGGCTGCGTGGCGACGGCGTTGGCGCAGATCGTGCGGTATTTCGAGTATCCGGCGGCGACGAAGTCCTTCCCGCGCGTGACGAGTCCCTATTGTGAAATCGATGGTGTCACGACGAGTCTCACAACGCAGGGCGGCTGCTATGACTGGAGCCAGATGCCGCCGACGCCGTCTGGCAATGCAGCGACCCAATATGAAAATCAGCGGAAGATGATCGGCAAGCTGACGAGCGACCTCGGGATTCTTCTGGGGACGTCATACGGCAGTGGCGGCAGCGGCGCCTATGGGTTCGATGCCAAGCCGGTTCTGGAACGGCTCGGCTATGCCAATGCCATTGCGCACCAAGGTGGACAATACACGGGGGTCGGGGACGATTTTCAGCGACTGTTGATGTCCAATTTCGATGCACGTCTGCCGGTGATGCTCGAACTGTCCAACCATGTCATCGTCGGCGATGGCTACGGCTACAATGGCGGAACGCTCTACTACCACCTGAACTTCGGTTGGAGTAGTGCTTCCTCCACGGCTTGGTACGCGCCGCCGAACGACATGAGGGACTATTCATCCTTCCTGGGCGCGACCTACAACATCTTCCCGACGCGAACCGGACATCCCTGCATTGCCAGCGGTCGGGTACTGGATGAGAACGGGCGTCCCGTTGCTGGCGCGACGGTGGCGGCGGCGAAGAGCAGCGCGCCGAACACGACGGTAGCGACTGCCGTCACGGATGAACAGGGAATCTATGCCGTGTTCGTGCCGGCGGGCACCTATCGGCTTTCGGCGGAGAAGCTCCTTGCGAACGGGGATGGTCGGTTCGTCGGCGGGAGAAGCGCGACGGTGAAGGCGTGTGTTTCAGTTGACGTTCTAGTGGACAGCAATGGTTTGCCGTGGGGGTTCTATAACAACCGTCCGGCGTCTGAAATCGGCAATGCCGCACAATGCGACATCGGCGTGGTCCTTGAGAGCTTTACGCCTGAAGCGACCGCCGAGATCGCGGGTTCGATGACGGTCGGGCCCGATTTCGCGTCGGTTCTCGTTCCCGTACGGGTGCAGGTCAAACAGTACGGAACGCTTTCTTCGTCGGCACAGGTGGTCGTGCGTCTGTCGTCGTGGACGGACGGAACGACTTCCGTCCAGACGTTCACGATCGCGGGGGACCGGGACGTGCATGACTTCACGGCGCATTTTACGGGTCTCACGCCGGGGATGCCATATCTTGCGACTGTACAGGTGGAGATGGAGGACGTTGGACCCGTTGCGACGGCCGACGCGCTAGGGGTGTCGGCGCGGACGATTCCGTGGATTGACGAGAGTGCTGCAACCTTCCCGAATGCAGGATGGCGGGTCGGTGCCAGCGGCGCGCAGACGGCAGAGGGATGGATTTCCCTCAAGCACGAGATTGACGATGCGCAGGCGGCGATGTCCTTTACGGCGACAGGGGGCGTGGACCGGGCGAATCTGTCCTTGCGCATCAAGGCATATTCCGGAGTGACATTGGACGAGTTGGCCGCCTATCCGATGTCGGGCTGTGCGGGGCTGACGCTTGTGTCCTCTACGAACGAGGTGCCGCGTTTCGCCGTGTGGGCGGCAGGCCGATGGGTGGTGACGGAGCGTGTTCAGGCAGATGAAACGTGTGAATACGACGTGAACATCCTTGTCGATCGAACGCAGGGCCGCGTTGCCTATCGGGTTCGTCCACAAGGCGGAGCTTGGATGGATCTGGGAACGTACGCGAGCGTAGCCGACGGACAGTCCGTGCAGTCGGTTGAGTTCGTCGGTTCGCTTGATGTGGCACAGGTGGACGGCGTACGCATGGACCCAAATCTGATTGCCGATGCGAACGGCGTCGAATATGCCGATTTCGCGTCCGCGCTGGCCGCTGGTGCGACAGGCGTGTTGACGCCGCTCTGGTCGTCGACGGCGACGATTCCCGCCGGCCGGCTCGGTGTGGCGTCCGTGTTCGACCCGAACCATCTCCTTGAAGTGTCCGCAGGAAGCGAGTCGACAATCTATCGCACGACGACGACGGAAGGTGTGACGCACCGGTGGTTTTGCGAGGCTGTTCCCGAAGAGACGGCGAATCGGCTAGCGCAGAAAGTCGATGCGCTCGTTGCGGGCGGCATTTCCGAGCAGGGGTTGGCAGATTGGTTCATAACGAATCGCGACCACTTCACCGGGCGGGCCCTTGCCGACAGCAGGCTGGTGGGTGCGTCGTATCGGCTCGGGGTTTCGACGCTTCTGGGTCCGTCGAATCGCATCGAGATCTGCGATTTCGCGGCGGTGGATCGGTCCGTACGTTTCAAGGTCGCGCTGGACCATGCCGAGTTGACGGCGCCGTCGCTGGCTGAAATGGTCGAAACGACGACAGACCTGACGCAGGCCCCGTGGACGATTCTCGCGCCAGGTCTGATGACGAACGGCGTTTTCACTGTCCCCGTCGCAGATCCCTGCCGTTTCTTCCGCATACGCATACCCGAAGACGCAAAGTGAAACCTCCTCCTTCGCACCGAATTCCCATTCCTTTCCAGAACTTCAGTTGCCAGACGGTCGTTGGAAATGGTATACTTCGTGTGAAGAGGAGAAGAGAAGTCGTATGACCGAGAAGAAACATGAAGTCTGGCTGGATGTCGTTCGTTTTGTGGCGATGTTCTTTGTCGTGGTGAGCCATGCGGGCGACACGTTCAATATGAATACGCCCGAGGGCGATTCGTTTTACGCGCTTATGGGACAGATCTGGGGCTCGCTCGCGCGGTTCTGCGTGCCGGTCTTCGCGATGATGACGGGCTATCTGCTGTTGCCGACGCGACTGGACTGGGGCGCCTTCGCCAAGAAGCGCATCGGGCGCGTGCTGGGTCCGTTTGTCTTTTGGAGCGTCATCTACTGTCTCTTCCCGCTCTTCGTCGGCGTGTGCGGCGGGGACTTGCAGACGCTCAAGAACTTCTTCCCGTTCACCGATGCGGCGGCCTGCAATGCCGCAACGGCCTGGGGCTACCTCAAGCTTGTGCCGCTGAGCTTCTGCATGATGACGACGCACCTCTGGTACGTCTACATGCTCATCGGACTCTATCTCGTGCTGCCGATTTTCTCCGCCTGGTTCGAGAAGGCGACGACACGCGAGAAGACGGCGTTCCTCGGACTTTGGACGGCGTCGCTTTCGCTGCCCTATCTGCGTCACGCGCTGCACGGCTGGGTGCTCGGCGAATGCGCCTGGAACGATTTCGGCCTGTTCTACTCGTTTGCCGGCTTCCTCGGCTACGCGGTTCTGGGTTCGGTTCTCGGCAAGATGCGCGCGCTTTCGTGGACGCGTACCCTGGCGATTGCGGTGCCGCTTTTCGTTGCCGGCTTCCTGGTCACGTTCTTCGGCTATCGCCATGCGATGGCGGTGAGCGGCGGCAACTACGACAAGTACGCCGATCTCATCGAACTCTACTGGCAGTTCCTCTCGCCCAACGTGGCGGCGATGAGTGCGGCCGTGTTCCTCGTGGGCAAGAAGTTCGAGCGCGTACCGGCGCCGATCGCCCGCGCCCTGGCGAACATCAACATCTGCGGTTTCGGCATCTACTGCTGCCACTATGCGTTCATCGGTGCGGTCTACCACGGCTGCATCAAGCCGCTCCACCTGCCCGTGGCGGTCCAGCTGCCGCTGACTTCCCTGGTGGCCTACATGGTCGTGTGGGGCTTCGTGCGGACCGTGCGTGCGCTTCCCGGCGGCAAGACCATCGCCTAGCCGAGGGAATCGATCAGTATTCATGCCCAGTCCCCCTGACCGATTACGGATCATATGAGAAGTTCGTTGTGTCGAGCAGGGGAAAGTGGTATACTGTCCATGATCGTGGATTTAAGAACTGAGGTTGAGAAAATGAGAAAACTGCTTGCTCTGCTGTCTTTGGTTTGTGCGGTCTCGGTCGAGGCGGCGCCGACGTTGATTTCCCGCTGGGATTTCGACAATTACAATCCCGCGAACATCGTGGACGCGCTCAAGCCGTCGGCCGGTACCTCCAGTGCCAGCATCGGGATTTGCAACGGCAGCGGCGCTTCGACCGCGGCACTCGCCGGCATCATCGGTCCGGCCTACCTCGTCGACGGATCTGTCGCGCCCGGCCTTGCCGCCGGCGACTACGCGATCGCACTGCCGAAGGGCACCCATCTGAAGGTGCCGTTCCCGGGCGGTGTCATCAAGAACAAGCATTGGACGGTGCGTGTACGCTTCTTCCATCCGGCGGCTTCCGGTGGCAAGCCCCGCGCCATCCTCCAGCCGGCGCTCAACAACAAAGGGCAGTATTTCTTCGGCCTTGACGCCGGCAATCGTCTCTGGATCGACCACAACAATGCGCCCGGGAAAAACTACACAACTGCCGATGGTGCCGAAAACGGCTTTTCCGCCGGCAATACGCCATCTCGTACGGCGGGGGTTTCGTTCTGGCACACGCTGACTGTCTGCTTCGGCAACAACGGCGTCGCTTCGTATCTCAACGGCGTCCGCAACACGTCGTCGACGAATGCGAACGATCCTCGCTCGGCGTTCACGGGCGATGGACTCCTGCTCTTTGCCGACGACACCGGCGAGGACGAACTCGTCTATGTGTCGTCGGTCGAGTTGTGGCAGGATACACCGGTCTACCACGCCCCGAACTATATGCCCACCGCGTCGGGCAATCTCTTTTCCATCGCGTCGCTCAATGACGTGCGCGATGGTCTGTGTA
Organism: Kiritimatiellia bacterium; assembly: GCA_045641465.1. Lineage (GTDB taxonomy): Bacteria > Verrucomicrobiota > Kiritimatiellia > RFP12 > UBA1067 > RUG572. The sequence goes on from JAZUGW010000154.1 coordinate 19,619, forward strand.
CCGTTCGCGGCCTCGGCACGTGGATATCCTATTCGACGCCGTTGCATTCGTTCGAGCGTATCGTCACCGCCGACGATGCGGGCAACGCCACCTCGTTGAAACTTGATTTCGCCACGTGGGGCGGCGACCAGAACGTTTTGGCCCAGTTCACGCAGAACGAGAACAACATCGCCGGCAATTCCCTGCGCATGGCCTGGAGCCTGGGCTGGAATCAACGCTATTTCACGGACACCGGAGATTTCGTGCAGGGCCAGCAGTCAATGCCAGCCGGGACAACCTGGAATTTCAACGGCTATGCGCCCTACAACCTTTTCTGCACGCCGTTCATCACCCTCAAGGGCGACATCAAGTGGACGAAGCTGTTGGGTGTCGGCAAGTTCGGCGTACCGCGCGTCACGGTGTGTGTGGGCAGCGCCACGCTGACCTTCGACCGGCCGCCGCAGGTGGACTCGCTGGCTTTTGAGAGTGGCTTCGGCGACGGCCGCGTCAATCTGAATCTGGCGTACCTCCTCGACGACTACAAGACGATGTCCGGCATCGGTGAACTCAAGGTCGACAAGGATGTGACGCTGACACTGCCGGTCGGTGTTTCGGTGGGCGGCACGCTCGTCCTCCAGAAGGGCGCGGCGCTGTCCGTGCCGGGGATTTCGCCGACGGCACCGACGACGCTCCTCACGACCAGTGGCGGCGTGGTGCTGCCGCAGGGTGCTTCAATTGAGGAGTTTGTCAGTTATGACACGGGACGGGTTTCGCTCTCGCAGGATGGCAAGCAGATCCTCTACACGCCGTTCGCGGAAGGCGTGGTGGCGACGGCAGTGTGGTCCGGCGGAGGCGACCGGACGAATCCCGCCGATCCGCGCAACTGGACATGTCGAGGTGCGGACGGCGCGGTGATCGCGGGTGCGGTTCCCACGGCCGACACCACGGTGCAGGTGTCGGGCGAGACAACGCTCAATGTACCCGCCGAGGCTGGGTTCGTCTGTCGGCGGGTGTCGTTCATGGGCGCGGCGTCGCTCGCGCAAGACTGCGACTGGCGCGGGTTGAATGGCGTTGCGACGGTCGGCGGCGCGACGGTGACGATTCCAGAGGAGACGACGCTCACGCTGGCATCCGTCGGCGACTTCAGTCAGGTCTGCAGTTTTGTCGGCGCGGGGCGTTTGAAGGTGATGGACGACGGCAGTTTCGCCGGGGTGTTCCCTGCTTCGGTGGCTGGCTGCGCCGAGGTCGAGATGGCCGGCGATGTGAATTTCACGGGCTGCAACTGGACGAGCGAAAACCGGTTGATCCTCTCGGGTCATTCGACCGCGACGGGCGAGGGGTCGACTTCGGTGATGTCGGGTCCGATCGTCATTCCCGAGGATGCGGTGCTGACCGTGAACGGCCAGGTCAATGCGCCGTCGTGCAGGGGCGAGACCTTCCGCCAGCACATTGTCGTCGACGGCGGCACGCTGACGGGCGGAGGATATCTGTATTTCTCGGCATGGAACAACCAGGAACTTGACATCGACATCAATGCGGGCCGTCTGGAAACTGCCGTGACGCCGTGGGCTTCGTATTATCCGAGCGGGTGCAAGATCGTGCAGACAGGCGGCGTCTTCGCGCCGAGTTCGCTTCAGCCACGACATCAGAACAACGTCTACAAGGGCACTTACGCGTCGTACACGTTCAAGGGCGGCGTGTTCGAGCCACCGGCCGGATGGACGGCCAATTTCCCGTGGCTGCCGATCACGGTGCCGGCAGACGGCGAGGCGACGATTCACATCGTGCGCGATGCTTTGCTGGCGGCGCCGGTGACGATTGACGGCACGCTGGTGTTGACGTCGGACGATCCGTCGTACGCCCTGACGTTCGCGTCGCTTGCGGGCAACGGCACGCTGCGGGTCGGCAGCGGTTCGCCGCGGATCATGGTCCCTGCAGGGGACTGGACGCCGCAGCTCACTAGCGCGGAAGGAATGACGCTGGCGCTTGGCGGTTCGGGCGAGGATCCGGTTGTGTTTACCACAGGCTTGACCAACGAGGTCTTCCTCGGGTCGTTGACGCTCACCGGCGGTTTGGTCAAACTGCCCAAGAGCAACTCCATCGGCGGCGTGCTCGCGCTGGAGGCGGGCGCGAAGCTGCGGTTCGACACCGGCACCGACCATCTGGCGGCGCTGGTTCCGCTCTTCACGGCGGCTGGTGGTGTGGTGTTGCCGGAAGGTGTCGCGCTGACGGACTGCGTCTCCGTGACGGCTGGCACGATTACGTTGAGCGACGACGGGCGTCAGATTCTCTTCGTGCCGGATGCGTCGGTGCCGATCACCGCAGTGTGGGTGGGCGCGGGTAACCGGGCGGATCCGACCGACACGGCGAACTGGGCCTGCACCAATGTGCTCGGCGAAGCGGTCGTGGCGATTCCGACGGATGCGACCACCATCTTCCTTTCGGGCGAGACGACGCTCAATGTGCCCGTGGATACGATGCCGACATGCCGCGAGCTGCGCATCACGGGGCCGATTGCGCTGGGGGCGGACTGCGACTGGCGCGGACTCGATTCGCTCACGCGGCTCGTCGACGGCACGGTCGTCGACCTTCAGGGCCACGCGCTCGCGCTGGCCTGTGCCAATGGCGCTTCGCCCACGACCGTCACCGTGACGAATTCGACGACGACGGCGGGCGCATTGACTTTTGAGGTCCCGGAAGGTGCCACCTTCACCAATAGTAAGATCGCGCTCCTCGGCAACCTCAAGTTGGTCAAGGAGGGCTCGGGCACGCTCATTCCCGAACGGAGGAACCAGACCTACAGCGATGGCACCGACATCGTCGCCGGTACCGTCAAGGCGACGACGATCGGTACGGATGCGCCGACGGGACTCCTGTGGGCGGATAGCAAGATATGGGTGCGGGAAGGGGCGACGTTCGACATCGGTTCGTCGTATCACTTCACGCCCTATCTGTTCGTGCTGGACGGCGGCCGGTTCCTCTCTTCGGGGAAAAGTTCCAACATGTGCCGATTCGGCAAAACCACGCTCACGGCGGATTCGCGTTTGGAGGCGCCGGCCGATCTCCAGTTCTGGAGCAACCATGTGCTGGATCTTGGCGGCAAGACGCTGACAGTCGCGATCGGTACGTCGGGGGCCTGTCTGAATTTCGGCGAGAACGGTTCGACAAATCCGGTCACGATCCAGAACGGCGTGGTCGATGTGACCGCCGGCGGCTGGTTCAAGATCATCAGTCCCGTCAACGCCGCCACGGCCGACATCCGCATGGGCGCGGCGCTCTCGGTCGGGGCTTCTTTCGATGTACACGACTATGAGGCCATCTATTCGCCGGCCTTCTGCCAAGGCACGGGGGTGATGCGCGTCTTCGGACGTTTCACGCCGCATCATGGCGGGTTCTACGGTTGCGTGCTGCAGAACGGTTCGACGCTTGACCTTTCGTATTTGGATGACGTGTGGTCCACGACGCGCACGATCACCGGCAGCAGTGCGACCGGTAATGGCACGGTCACTTTCGCAGACGGTGCGGTGGTGACGGTCGATCTCGGTGCGCGCAAGGTCGGGTCTTTGCAGAAGGTCGCCACCTGGACCCAGACGCCGGTCAACTACGAGACGCTGAGATTCAAAGCACCACGCGGAGCAAACTACCGCATCTTCGCAAAGGAAGACGGCATCTACGCCAACTGCGGCATCGTGGTCCTCCTCCGCTGAATTGGGAGGCTAGGGAACTAGCCTCTGCAGAAACACTTCTTGTTTTCATCTGCCGATTGACAGATACGAAATTCAAGATGTTCCAATTAACTTCTTCCATTGGAGGGGGAGGGTTAGTGTATTGCCATTCTCACGATAGTGCCTGACAAGAGAACTAATGAGAAGCCGAACAATTGTAGACGAAGTCAAGCCAGTGTCCTCAGCGATCTGAGCGATCTGGTTTTTTTCTTCTTCGGTTAGTCTGACGGGGAGGGCTGAACCTTTTTTTGATGTAAAAGCTGACGTAATTACTGGACTCCTTTCCTTCGTTTTGTATATTATAGCGCGAATTATTAAATAACTCTCCTTGATTCGTGTATAACAATGTGATACAATTACACCGCACAACAAATTAGACAAACTATGAAAAATACAATCCCTTTAGTCGCTGCGGTCATCCTGGGTCTTCTAGCCGTCTTTGCGGTCAGTAGGACTCTGGCGAAACATGGCACGAATTTCCATGGCAAGGAGATTACCGTTCTTGTTGCGAATGGAAATCTGAAAAGCGGAGCTGTCATCTCGGCAGACAATTTTAGAAATTTGAAAGTTCCCCTTGCATTTGCTCCCAAACAGCATGTGCTCGGGGCGCAACTGACATCAGTCGTTGGACAAGTTCTTTCGCGTGACGTTGCCGTAGGCGATTATTTGCAATGGCAAGATATTGGGCAGACATCAAGTCTTGGTGAGTCTGTTGGTGAAGGCGAATGGGCGGTACCTGTTTCATTCAGCAATAGTACATTGGTGAAAATGCTCAAACCAGGCGACGAGATAGCCGTCATTGGCATGTTCAAGGTACAAGAGGTTGTTGATACGGGGGCCGCCGATAAGGATGCTTCGCAGAAGACGATTTCCCGTACCGTGACAACCGTCCTCTTCCCGCAAGTGCGGATTATGGGTATGGTCGGGACGGGAGGCGGTGTTCTCCTTTCGTTGCCGCCTGAACAGGCTCTTACGATTGTCGCCGCCCAGGCGGAAGCGGAATTGTTTGCCGCATTGCGTCGCCCACACGATGGGAAGGCAACGAATCGTAAGGACAGCGGACAGTTTGATGCTTCAGCCTTTGCCAAGATGTTGTCTGGTTGTAAGGAAATTTCCATTCCTGATCAACCTTTTAATAAAGTCAAGTAGCGTTAAACGAGGATTGATACATGAAAAAGCTAGTTGTTGCCGCGACGATGGCTGTTCTTCCGTTTTTTGCCGTATTCGCACAAGGATCAAAGATCATTGTCGGAAAGAGTGCGAGCAAGTTAATTGAACCTGGTTTCCTTGTTGAAAAGTATCAGGTCCTTGGGGCAAAGGATTTGGTTTCCGTCGAGGTGAGCGGCGGCGTGGCGCGTGTGACGGGACAAAAGGAAGGTGCTTGTAGCGTCAAGGTTATTGGCGCGGGTAATATGGAGGAGATCTATGAAATTGTCGTTGGCGACGATTTGATGCAAACCCAGCGTTATCTGCAAACCGAACTTGAGGATGTCAGTGGCATTGAGGTCGTGAAAAACGGGACGTCGCTTCTTGTGCGTGGTGAGATCAATAATCCCAAGCATTGGAAGAGGGTCAAGGAGGTGTTAAACCACAGTGATTACCGAAATATTGTCAAGGATCAAACTGAATTTCGAGTCAAAGCGGATACATTGAAGGATTTCTATCAGCAGCTCCGCGACGCTAAGTTCGAATTGACGGACAAGCCGCAGGAAGCGAAAGATGGAAAGCTTTATGTGAAATACGCGGACGAAATGGTCGTAATCAGCGGTACTGTCTATTCGGCGGCAGATGCGCAACGTCTTGACCAGATCATTGCCTCGCAAACCTGGTTGCGGGCGGAGGGGGCAAAGTCGACTGGGGGCGCGGAAGAATGGCGTCCGTTGTGTCGGAAGGATGTTTCGGTTGACCATCGTCTGTTGCACATGGATGTGGTTATCGTCGGTTATCGGGAAGCGAACGAAAAGAGTTATGGTACGGAAAATCGGCCGAACATTTCATTGACGTTTAAAAGTCTCTGGGATGTGATTGCGGGGCATGCCAAGAACGATACGTTCCAAATCAATGCCGATTTGGATTCAGTATTGGATTTCCTCAAGAAAAATGAAATCACTCGTCAATCGACTGGTGGATATTTGCGTTTCAAGTGCAATGATTCAGAGCAGGCCAATCTTAAAATCGGTGGTACACTCAAGGTCAAGATGAAAGCGTCTTCGGCTTTAGGATCGGCGAATGAAGATTTTGAGGATATTGCCTATGGTTTTGAAGTCAACAAAAAGATGGCAAATCTTGTTGATGCCGAACATGTTGATGTGAAGGTTGACATCAGTCAGAAAAAGCCGATCCCGATGGAGGGTGGGTATGAGGAAGGGTATAATATCGAAGAAAGAAGTTACAATCCCGCCATTGTCTGTCCGCTAGGGAAAACGGTGGTTATTTCAGGATATCGTAGTTTCGTGGAGTCGACGGCGCCCTATGTGGGAACGCCCATCTTCCGTAATGTGCCGATTCTTGGCTGGGGATTTTCAAAGGATTCTGAATCAGTTGAAGATGTTCAGATCATGATGCTTGTCAGTGTGCGCGAGGTTCGCCCTGACGAACCTGAGGCGCAGAATGCCAAATTGCCCTATGACGAGTGCAAGAATCTGCCGACGGAAGTTGTGATTCCCAATGAACAGCGTCTTGAAGCCCGGAAGCGCTGGAGCGGTTGGTGGTCTTGGCTGAATTGGTTCACTCCTTGATGACGGAGGTGACATGGTAGTCGATGTACTTATTCACGGCCGTGTCGTCATGACGCGTGAACTGCCCGAGTGTGATTTCTCATGGGAAATCGGTCGGGAGAGTACGGAGTTGCCTGCCGATGCCGTCGTTATCCCCGAGGCAGATATCTCTCGCCATCATGCACGGCTGATGCGCAGGGGGTGTGTTTTAGAGATCGAGGACAACGGGAGTACAAACGGTGTCTTCTTGGATGGCCGGAAACAGGAATCGAATGTGCCTGCGATTGTCACCGAGGATACCGAGATTAAACTTGCGACAGTGTGTCTGTTGCGGTTACGAAAGGAAGAGCAGGTTAAGCCATCGCCCCATCCGGCCATTCCGTCTCCCGTTGAAAACGATGTACGCCCCCCGGTTTCAGGCTTGGATTGCCCCAGCCCAGAAGCTTCGGCATCAGCTGAGGCGAATGAACAAGAGACTGCTTGGAAAAACGACGAGTTTTTCGCAGAGATTATCGAGGATTATGCTGCCTTCAAGAAGCTCTACACGATGAAGGGATGCAAGAAGAACATTCGTGCGCTTCACACGCAGGTCGTCAATCAAATGAATCTGAAGCCTGGTTTTTTTCAGTCCATTTCTTCACCAGACGATGACGACGACCAGAAAAAGAAGAAGGAGAATGCTCTTTGTGCGGCGTTGGAAGACTGTGTCAGGGAGAAACTTAATTTGTCGATCGGGAAATCCGACTGGGTGATTCCATCGTCAATTTCGCGGAAGGTCGTTACCAAGGCCGTTATGAACGAACTTGTCGGCTATGGCCCCGTTTCCGTATTCCTTGATAGTCCGAAGGTTTCTGAAATCATGGTCAATGGCCCGTATTCGATCTTCGTTGAAATTGCGGGCGTTTTACGGGAAACGGGTTTTAATTTTTTCGATAACAGTCATTTGATACAAGTCATTCAGCGCATTGTCGCACCGCTTGGGCGCCATATCGACGATTCGAGTCCGATGGTTGACGCGCGTCTGCCAGGTGGCAGCCGTGTGAATGCCGTCATACCGCCGCTTGCGATCGACGGGCCTTCTTTGACGGTCCGTAAGTTCTCTGACAAAAAACTGACATGTAAAAATCTGATCGAGTATGGATCTATGACGCAAGAGATGGCGGACTTCCTCAAGTTGGCCGTAGAAAAACGCCAGAATATTCTTGTGTCGGGAGGTACGGGATCGGGTAAAACGACCTTGCTGAACGTTCTTTCGCAGTTTATTCCGTCTGGCGAACGTGTGGTCACGGTTGAAGATTCAGCAGAGTTGAAATTGTCGCATCGCGACAAAGTCCGCCTTGAGGCACGCCCTGCGAACATCGAGGGGAAGGGGCGTGTGACGATTCGAGATTTGGTCATCAACTGTCTTCGCATGCGGCCAGATCGAATCATCGTTGGCGAATGTCGTGGAGCAGAAGCGCTTGACATGCTTCAGGCCATGAACACGGGGCATAACGGTTCCCTGACGACCGTACATGCGAACAATCCGCGTGATGCACTTACACGCCTTGAGAATATGGTCATGATGGCGGGATTTGAGTTGCCCAGTACGGTGATTCGCGAGCAAATCGCGTCGGCCATCAACGTGATCGTACAACAGACGCGTCTGCCAGATGGGAATCGTAAGATCGTACAGATTTCCGAATTGACGGGCCGTCAAGGCGATACTTTCCAATTGCTGGATATCTTTCATTTCAAGCGGGAGGGGATAGACGAGAAAAAGCATGTTAAGGGGAGGCATCTGGCGAACGGAAATATCCCCGAATTTGTTAGCGAGTTGCGCAAAGACGGCGAAGATATTGACATGAGAATGTTCAAGGTCAAGTAGGGGGGACAATGTCGTTTCAGTTGACAGTTCTTGTATTCCTGGGCGCCGCAGCCTTTTCAGGTGTGGCGATATACTGGTTTTTCCAGGCGCTCAAAGACATGTCGAACGCGGAAGGCAAGAATGCGGTCAATACTCCCTTATTGAAGTTCGTCACGTTCGAGAAGCTACTGTCCATACGTTTTTCCGCGGCGCTTGCTTTGGGGTTCTTTGTCGTCTTTCTGTTTTTGACCCAAGGTGTGGTATCGCCTTTTGTTTGTGTGCCGATGGGATTTGCGGGCGGATTCGTGGGTTGGAGGTTGCCCCTCATTTGGTTTAAACTTAAAATCAAGAAACGTCGAGAGGCCTTTGATGAGCAGATACTGCCCCTCACGATGATATTGGCCAATGGTTTGAGTTCTGGTCAGGCGCTGCAGCAGGCACTCGACGCGGCCGCTCAGCGTATGGCAAATCCAATGAAAGAGGAACTGTACGAGGTATTGAAAGATGTCCGTTTGGGGATCGACTTTTCTGTGGCATTGCAAAAACTTCAAGCGAGAATGCCAGGGGAGGATCTGCAGTTGCTTGTGACATCGATTCGATTGGCGATGAAATCGGGTGCGACCCTTAAGGAGGCGTTGAACCGAATGGTTGAGATGATTCGCGCCCGCCGGGAGTTTCAGGAGAAGCTCAAGACGATGACGGCTCGTGGTCGTTTCGAGGCGATTGCGATGTCGTGTGCACCGCTCGTCGTCTATCTTCTTTTGCGTTTAATTGACCCAGAACTGATGAAGCCCCTCACATCAACCCCGCAGGGATGGTGTACGCTTGCCGTCGTGGGAACGATGCTGACGATCGGTTTCCTTGTCATCAACAAAGTCGTGTCGATAGAGGTGTGAGATGACTGATGTTCCCTTTTTGACATATGTACTTGTGTTTCTGGCGGTGCTTGGGACCTATCTTGTTGTCGCCATGTGGATGCAGGCACCGGAAGGACGCGATCCGGCTCAGATGCGCAGTTTGCCCGCGCTCTTTAGAATTGGATCGCGCCTGGTTGATGTCATCGCGGAGGGTTTCGGTACGGCATTGGTGTTGTTTTCGCCTGCACGAACGGATAAATGGCGTACGGAACTCCTGAAGTCGGGCTATCCGTTGACGGTTGAGCAACTTTTTGCCAGCCAGTTCCTCATGGCAGGTTTATTCGGTTTTTCCACTTGCTTTATTGTCTTCCTGCTTTCGGGGAAGGGGGGGATCTCACTCTGCTTGGGCGGTGTGGCGGCATTGATCGGCTGGGTGAGACCCACCCTACAGGTGAGAACTCGGGCGAAGGCGCGACAGACGGAAATCATCAAGACTTTGCCGTTTGCAATCGATCTTCTCACGTCGGCCATGCAGGCGGGTCTTGATTTTCAAGATGCCGTGCGCCTGTATGTGCAGATGATAGAGAAGGGGGCGCTTGCCTACGAATTTAGCCTTCTCTTGCACGAGATGCATCTTGGCAAGTCGCGGATCGAGGGACTTGAAAAGATGGCGACCCATGTGCAGACGCAGGAATTTATTTCATTTGTGGCTGCAGTGACCCATGGTTCCGAGACGGGCAGTTCCATCGTTGAGACACTTCGGGTTCAAGGGGAAGACATGCGGCGGGCGCGGTTCAATTTGGCAGAACAAAAGGCTGCTCGGGCCCCTTCCATTATGATATTCCCCATTGTTCTCTTCATTTTGCCGTCGACGTTTGCCATTGTCATCGTTCCTGTCATCTTGCGTATGATGGCCGCCAAAGGAGGTATGTGATGGAGTATGACGAATATCGTCCACCCATTATCGACCCGAAGAAAACAGAGCCGTCTTCTAACCCGACGATACGGGTGAAGGAGGTGGTTGAGCCGAATCCTGTTCCAAAGGCCCCCCCTCCCCAGTCTCCTCGTCCAACCGATCCTTATAAGACGCCACTGCTCACCCCCGAGGACAAGAAAGAACTGGAGGATGAGGGGCGTAAGAGGATGCTTTGGCGCACCTATCGACGTGTTGGGATGTTGGCCTTTGGTTTTTTTCTCTTGGCGGGGGCATACTATTGGATGAGTCCACATCCCGAAAAGAGATTGACATGGCAGAGGCAAGCCAACGGGAAAAATTATGATGTACGTGATTTGGAGTTAAAGACACCACTCGGCGAAAATGGTATAGGGGTGACATGCCCAAACGATTCTCGCCTGCGTATTGAATCGGGAAGTAATGGTATAACTGAGATTCGGACTTTTTTAGGGCGGGACCGTGAAGTGCCACTCCGTTTGAAGTTTGTCTGCGAACAGAACAGTGATTATTTAGTCAAGTCTCGTACACAGTTGTTTGCTATGATACGGAAACGATTGGATGTGGCGGGAGGCTGGAATGTCCTCTCGGTTGCGCCAGAGGCTTTTTTGGGATTGGATAATGGAATTCCTTATCGTGAAATTCAGTATTTGAGGTCGGAAAAGGATTTGAAGTCGGGAAAGGGTATGATAGAACAATGGTACGGATACTTGATTTTTTTTGTTCATGGGGATTGTGTATTTACGTTCACACGTGAAATTCCAGCGGTGGAACAGTGGCGTGGTGGTGGTCTGCTCGTGCGTGAGAAGATGCTGTGGTTCGAACAAAGAATCATTGACGGACATTGGGAGGGGCGACCGGACTATCGAGATCGCCCGATTGACGACATGTTGGCCGAGGTGGACGGTCTGTTGGCGTTACGGACGGCTATTCATTGGCGTGAAGTGGAGTTCCTGCTACAAAGCGTACTGATCAGGAGCGGAGGGACGGGGAAGTCTTCCGACGAGGCGATGAAACGCCTCATTAAGTTGCGGACTGCGCAGAGGGTAGAATTCAATCGCCTGAAGGCGCTCGCCTGTCAGGAAATCGCCCTGGGGGTTAAAGGGAAAGGCAGACATCCGTCTCTTGATGAGGCGTTACGCGTGTTTTCTTCGCCAGACGATAGGCGATATACGCTTCTCAAGAAGGGACACTGGGAGTGAGAAAGAATTCCTCCAGCTGGCGGGGACCTGATCTTCGTCTACGATTTGAGTTTGAAGAGCGGACTCTTTTCGAGGGGTCTGTCGCCGAATTGACATTCCCCTTGGTGATCGGGCGCGAAGCCATTTGCGCCTGGCGAGCCCCGGAAGAGGCAAGTTCGCTCAGCCACCTCCATGCCGAGTTGACGATTCGTCATCGGAGTCAACTGTGGTTTCGTGACCTTGGAAGTAAAAATGGTACGTTTCTGCGGGGAAAGAAGGTTTCCGAACTTCGCCTTAAGGCAGGTATGCAGCTGTCATTAGGCCGTTGCACACTCTATGTGGAGAACAGCCGCCGCAAAACTGGCGAGTCCATACGCCCCTATCATCGGCTCGTACAGTTGACCGGCCCTGAAGCGCCGCGAACAATCGATTTGGTGAAAACAGTCACGATCATCGGCTTCGATGTCGGCCCGCAAGACATCAAATGCGATGACGTCAACATTTCACGGAAGCATGCTCAAATCGAGCATCGGCGGGATGACACGTGTTGGCTTAGGGATCTGAATAGTACGAATGGAACTTCTATCAATCAGCTTCACCTCAAGCCAGACCAAACGGAAGGCCGCATGCTTCGCGATGGCGATATTATCTCGATCGCCACCTATCTTAAATTCAAATTTGAGGATCGGAATGGCGTCCCTCCGCCGCCGATTCTACGTTATTCTTTGATTGCTGTGACGACGATGTGCGTCTGCGGGATGGCGTATTTGGGCTACCAATGGATTTCACCGTCGGCCAAGAGTCTTTTACGAGATGCACAGAACTATGAACGAAGTGGTCGATTCGCCTTGGCGCGGACATCCCTTAACAAAGCGTTGACGGCTCGTGGTTCGGGCGAGTATCGAGACGAAGTCAACAGGAAACTTTCCGATGTGGCGCGCTGGATCAATACGAAGTCAGTTTGGGATGACCTCGGCAGTAAATTAAAGAAGCGACAATGGAATGATACAAGCAGAGATCTCGGATATTTGCTCGATCCCGGTGTCGACCGTTGGGGCTGGAATACCGATGACGCGCTTAAGCGGAAAAAACAGGCTCAGGTCATTTATGCATCTTTACAGGTCTTTTTGGATGCCTGTAAGGTGATGGGAGGCGACTTCCCTCGGGCTGCGCGGGGAAAGGAAGAAGATTATCTTGAGGGCCGTCTGCAGACGATGAAAGAACATCTCGATTATCCAGGATGGGGGGAACTTCCGGAAACAGAGGCCCTTCAGGAGGATATGAAGGAATTGTCCGAAACTTTGAGTGCCATACTGAAGGATCTTAAGGAGGTTGACGATTGGCTGGCGAAAATTCGACCGGTACCGTCGGAATCACCCTCGCTGCAGGAGGTTGTTGCGCTGGCCGAATCGTTCGATTCGATCGCGGAGGCCTTGGAACGGCTCTGTGAACGTGCCGAGACGCGGGAGAGACAGCGGGAAGAGGCGGCCAAGAAAACTTCCCGTCGTTATGTGCCCTCGTACATTGTACGTCAACGTTGCCAAAATTTCATTCCTACCTTGCGGAAATTTTCCGAGTCTCGGCAGATGCTGCGAGTGAATATCGACCATCTTGTGGCGTTTGAACGGGCGAAACTCAAGAAAGACATTGCCTATCCGTCGGATCAGCAGAGTAAAATCCATCCGGCCCTGGGCGGTATTCGCGGGGCTCTGGAGAAGGCGAATGCGGCCGTCTGCGGGGTACTGGCGGAAACTGTCGGCGACCAGCTCGGGCGAATGTATCGCTGGGGGCTTGAAAAGGCCGAAAAACCGGCCTGTGTGTTGTGCCTTCAGGATGCGGCCGTTTTAGACTGCGTGTTAAGATGTGATTCGATTGACGGTCCCTATTGCCAGGCGAACCGTACGCGGCGGATGGGCAAGTATGACGAGATCGTGGGCGTAGAGGAATTCGCGAATTTTTTGAGGAGTGTCGCCGAGGAGCGAGCCTATCCCGAATCTCCTGCCGAACTGCCGGTGCCGCAATTGGCGGCAGCCATCCAGTTCTTCCGCCAGAATCAGGCATTCTGCAAGTGGCTTGATCAACCCGACATCTTGTATCTGCTCTCGATTGGCGGTTCGCAGGGTAATCGGTTGAAAGAGATGGCGGATAAGTCCGCGAAACTAGAACGACAGAAATCAGTACTGGTTGACCAGTGGTTCAACTACGACGCGCCGACGCGGCGAGCCCGCCTTATCGGGAAAGGCATGGCGCTCGCGTTAGATGCCGGCCGCCAACTCGGCGAAGAGGAGATCGCATCCGTCAAAAAAGACATGGCTGACTATCGCGAGGAGGTTTCAAAGCTGAAAATGAAGCTTGACGACCATCCTGAGGAGGTTCAGCAGATACGTTCGGCCATCTTGGCCGTTGGTCTGCCGCGCCTTGAGGGCGTTGTCAGCCGCGAATGGGCGGAACGTTCGGCAGGAGGACGCAAATGAGCCGATGGCATACAGAGATGGGGTCCGTTCTAATGGAGTATGTGGTCGTCAACACATTGGTCGCCGTACCCCTGATCGGTTTTTGGCATGAGATCTACGATGTGTCGACGGGGCACTGGATTGGCCCCGGCCTTGGCATCCAGCTGATGTTCCAACGCCTGATGAGCGGCATCGCCCTTCCCCTGCCTTGATCTTTCACGCAGAACAGTCTGCAAAACAAAACAAAAAAGGAGTAATAACAATGAAGAATGAATTGAAATCGAAGCGGCCGATCCGCAATTACGATGCCAAACGTACGGCACTGGGACGTTTCTTCTGCCGTCTGCTCGGTGACGAACGGGGGCAGGGCCTTATGGAATATGTCATCCTCGGCGTGCTTGTCATTGCGGCTGTGGTGACGACGGCTGTTTTGTTCGGCAGTACGATACGTGGTAATTTTATGATTATGATCTATGCGATACAGAATAATCAAGAGATGGTGGAATACTGGCGAAACAGATTGGCAGAAGAATCGACCTCGGGGTCTGATAGAACCCAACAGGATTTTGATAGTGTCTCTGGGTCTCGCCCGGCGGGCTCCAGATAGTGTTTTCCGTGGGGCAAGTTGATATGATTTTTCGATAGTAATGATCATTGCTTGCCCTGACGTTCGGCGGGGCGTTGTTGCCGCTGTCGGACGGTCGGGTAGTTTCGCTTTGTCGGTAGAGGTTTATGGAATACGTTAGCCTTGACGTTCTTCGATTATGATCATGTTGATTGGAGAGATTGCCATTATTTCCTGGCTTGCGGTTTTGGCCTATCAGGACTGGCGATGGCAGCGCCTGCCGAACGTTCTCACGCTCGGCGGGGCGCTTGTTGCCCTTGCCGCACGGTTGGGTGAGGGGGGCACGGCGGCGCTGATGAGCGGTGTGTGGGGAGGAATCGTGTGTGCGCTTTTCCTCCTTTTACCGTTCATTTTCCATGGCGCGGCGGCAGGGGACGTGAAGATGCTCTTTGCCGTCGGGTGTGCGATGGGGCTTCGCCAGGCCCCTGCAATCATTCTCTTTACGTCACTGGCCGGTTTATTGCTTGTGTTCGCGGTGCTCATTTGGGGACATGCCGATACACGGCGCGTCAAGCATTATGTGCGGGTTCTCTTCGACTGGCGCTATGATCGGAAGGCGGGGGCGGCTGCTTTGCCGCCCAAAACGGATAAGGCGTGCAATGTTCCATACGGTATAGCCATTGCCGTTGGCGCATTTGTGGCTCTTCTTTATGGTCGGACATTCTCATGAGAGACGGATGCGAGAGATTTGGAAGAGGCGCAGGGCGCGTCTTTGCACGAGGGGCCGTTCTGATGGAATTCGTCCTCGTGATGCCGATGTTGCTGTTGTTCATTTTTGCCATCGTTCAGTTTGCGCTTATCTGGTATGCGCAGATTATGACTCATTACGCCGCCTACAATGCAGCACGGGCTGCTCTGGTCTACCATCCGGGCGAATACTGCGTCACGGATGAAAAGGGCATTGTGACGGACGAGTTTTCGACGACGAATGGTGTGTGCTGGGAAGCGGCCTGCCGTACATTGGCTTGGGTGAGCAACAGTCCCGAGGGGGGCGCTTCAGGCTTGGGCATTCCCGGCTGGTGGCCAGAAGGCGAAGGATACAAACCGATTCCGTATTCATCGCATATCCAGAATCAAGTACGGATCGTGAAAGAGGAAAGTCTTGAACTGACGAACGCACCCGCTGTTAAGGTGAGTGTTGAATTTGACTTCCCGCTTTGCGTGCCGGTCATCGGCAGGATGCTAGCCTATTTTACGCATATTGAAGAGACTCGTCCCTCGCATTGGGAGGTCTCGGGGTGGAGTCCGGATTCCGCTGGTTACGCCGAGCTCGATACGTTCCTTCACCCGACAATGCAGCTAGACTACATAACGTTGAAAGGGACGATGCTATTGCCGAAGCCGTGGTCTAGCCGACGGTTTGCGCGGTGTCCCCGAAAGGAGGCTCCATGAGTGTATGGGATGTCTTCACGTCGGAGGTCCGTCGTCTCGGGCGGGAAGAACGCGGTGCGGCGTTGATGACGACGATGTCGGTTTTTCTGCTGCTTTATCTTCTCTGCGCCGGGCTGTATGCAATTGGCGAGACCGTGCGGCAAAAAATCGAGCTTCAGAACGCCTGCGACAGTGCGGCATACTCGGCGGCTGTTGCCGAGGCCGATGGCCTGAGTCGCATGGCGATGATCAACCGGGCGATGTCCTGGACGTATGTTCAGCTTACGAATCTACAGATCGACTATATCACCTATCGTTGGCTAAAGCTTGTACGAGACCGTTTTAAACAAGATCGGAAGATGTGCGAAGATGCCTGTCATGCTACTTGTAATTGTGTATCTGTCTTGGTAGATAATCCGTGTCAAGACATCTCAAATAAACTCGAGGCTGCAGGAACGGGATGGTTCTGTGGCGTCGCCGGACACGATATGGATTGCGTACGCTTGAACGACCATTCCGAACCTGTTCCGATTTCGGACATCGACGCTGTTTTGGAAAAAATGGCAGGATTTGAAAATACTCCGAAACTCATCCAGCAATTGAAGGACGTTCTCATTGCCGACTATCTCAATTTGAGGAATGTGGCGCTCGAGACGACGAAGGCGATTCAGAATACGGCGATGATCACGTTGGTGGAGAATCTGCCGCGTGATGCCCAGGGCGAGATCGACCTGACGCTCGCCCGAGATTTCCTGGGGCATGTAACCTCGCCAGGCTTCAACGATCCCTACACGGACGCGGCAGGGTGTTTTTCGCCGCTCTACAATACGGAGCTTGGGGAACGTATTTTTCTGTCGATGGCCGACAACGAGGTTTATGACGATCTTGCGTCGTATTTTGGCGGCTCGGGGGACGACAGCCGTCTCGCAGGCGGTCTGGATCAATGGTTTATCCGAAGTTCGGCCAATGAGTCTCAAATGGACCTGCGTGAGGTTCCAAAAGACGAAGAGGGGTTGTGTTCGGCGGGGATTTGCCGAGTCTACAAGAACGCCAATCGTCTTGGGGCCAAACGGCTTGACTCCTATCGGGACCATCACCACGGATTTAAGGGCGACAGTCAGCCTTCCTGTCTCAATACACACGCCTACTGCCCGGAACAGTGTCGGAAAATAGACGATTCGGTGGCGCTTTATGCCGAATACGAGTGGTCGTCGGGAAGATATATATGTCAGGGGCGACATATGCATGTTCCAGTCTTGGGAAAACCTAAACACGTTGCCCATTTCCACTCTTGCCGTGCCGAGTTTTTGGGTCGGTGCAACGCCGGGCATCAGTGTTCGCTCGGGGCCGGCACGTCTCATAGCCGTTCCGAGTATTTCAGCTGTGTCGCCGATTCGAGCAAGAGACTGAGGATTCCGCTTACCGATATCGAATGGACGCCGTCAGGTTTGGAACCGCTGGGGGGGATTCCACTTGGTTGTGAAGGGGGGATTGTATTTGATGGGTTGGATTTTGGACTTGAGGCATTTGGCGGACTGCTTGACAAAATGATGCCCGGCGAGGGCGTCAAACTTCCTTCGGAAAAAGACTGGGGGGTGACGGAGATGATCATCCGTTATTCGAACAAATATGAACCCAATGGATTTTCCCGAATTTACGGGGATGACAGGGAAATCTACGATCCGGCAACTTATTGCGGCGAGGTGGCGAAACCATGGGTCTTGAACGCCTCGTTCTATGGGCAGTCGGGGGCCATTATCGTCGGGTTGGCGCGGAAGAGGCGTAACCCGTGGGCTTTTCTGTTGAATGGATTGCAGGAACTCGTTGACGGCGATCGTACGAACGAAGAGGGCATCTACTCGGCGTTCGATCCTGTTGAAGACGGGTGGATTGTGGCGTTTTCCGCAGCGCGTGCCGCTCATCGCTTTCATCCCTCGAAGCAGGCGCAGGCCAAGGCACAGAGTCTTGGCTACCCGTTGAGTCCGATGGCTGCTTCCAACGAGTACGAAACGCGTTACGATGCCGTTTGCGAAGACGATGATGGAACGAGCAAGAAGTGGGGCGATGATTATGGGCGGTTCACGGTATGGAATACCGACGATGGGTATCGTGAACTACGTATCGGGTGCGTGTGCAACGACGGTTCGAAGGAGGGGCGGGAAAATACGGCTCGTTTTGCGCGTTGCTGGAATCTGCGCGAGACAGATTGGGATGCGACACTGCTGCCGATTCGTTATGTCTGGGCAAATTCAGATGGCGAGAGTTATGACAGTTTCGCGCATTCACTTGAGGATGACCGTCGTATTGGTAATATCAACTGGGAAGATCATGGAACACTCGGCAGTGGGGGGCCAAACCCGTTCGAGGATGCGGCGGGTCAGAGCGAATGGATGCGATTCGTGTCACCGAAAGGCGAACTTCAAACTTATGATGAGTCGGTGACTGTGGATGGTACTTTTTTGAAGCAGCGAGCGCCCGGGGGGGCGGGACACCTTGAGTTGAATTTGGCGTGGAAAGTTCGAGTACTCTGAATGGAGAAGAAACAAATGAAAAAGAAACTGATAATTCTTGTTGGTTTTTGTTGTGCCCTTGTTGTGCTGCATGGGCAAGATTCGAAAACAGGCTTTACAGGTGAAATGGGAAAAACGATGTTGAAAGAATTTGCCGCGACGAAAGAAGGTCGTGTGATGGTCCTGGCCGGTGTCGCTTCGGCCTTTCGTGAGTCGGCCATCAAGGATCCGAAGAATGCAGTTGAATTCCATTTCACGGAAGAGATGAACGGCAAATGGCTTCGGGAGATTGATCTCGATTTACCGGTCCAGCAGCAGTCGGATTTCTTTACTGGTGCAATCTTGTTACCGGGTCCGCAAGACGCATCAGGCGGTATTGTTGGCTTGTACAATCCCTGGTGGGATGCCATTTTGCTGTTGAAGTTTTCATCCCGTGCCGGGGGGGATGATGCCGCGCGTTCGGCCATTGTCGTGAATGAATATTATTTCCTGAGCGGCGAGACGTTCCGTGGTGAGATGTCGGGCGAGGCCGTCAAAACGCATACGGTTGTGCCGGAACGGGATCCGTTGTCGGTCGAACTGTGGCGTGTCTGTGCTGCGACACGAAAGGTATTTCAGGGGTATTTCCCGGTGGAAGCGTCGACGACTTGGGGACAGTGTGGAACGATTATTTTTTCGTTTAATAGCAAACAGGAAATGCGTCGTATCCAAGTGCGTTCGGTTCTACGCCTTCAGCACATGGCCGGTCTTGGGAAGAATCTGCGTGATGCAGGCTTTGCATCAGTATTGACGCGGTTGGCCCGTACGGGGAACAAGTATGAACTCTACAAGTATTTTCGGGTAAAAGAGACACGCCCGCTTCTGCAGACGTTGTCAGAATTGCCTGCTGCCCTCCGAAAGGATTTCGTTCCCTATTGCTACATACCGACGAAGTCGGCAACCTTGTTCGTACTGGTAAATTTGAAAATGCCGCGTCTATATGTGACCGTGTCGTTGCTTGCAGAGCCAACGGCTGATACATCCTCGCTGGAATGGTACGATCTTGCCCAGTGCGACGACTTACTGGGTGCGTGGAACAATCGTAAGGAGGTGGTGAAATGAAGTACGTACATTTGATGGGGATGGGGTTGCTCGCTTGCTTCATGGTATTCTCCGTACAAGCTGGCAAGATGGAGGACTATGGAGGGTTCAAGGCGAGAGGAGACTATTCGGGGGCGCGTGTTAAGCATTATGAAGGATTGAGTACGGCCGAACAGGAGAAATACATCGCGGCGGCGAAAATGGCTGCGAGCGGATATCCGGATTATCGCAAAGATGGTTACAAAGATACTGGTTACCAAGAGGCATCCAGGGATGGATCTGTTTACGACACATTACAGAGTGTTGTGTCGGCGGCCCACGCGGCGAATAAAGATTCGCAATTGCGTGTTTTCTCGGAGACGGTACGTGAGTATTCGGTTGATGGGGAGAAGGTGAAGATCAAGGATTCCGGAGAACGCATCTATACGATTACGGGGAAGGATGAAGACCGGCTTAGTGTTCGTGTGTTTGAGAAAAAAGATGCCACGGGGAAGGTGACGGAGGTGGGGGTGACTTTTGGCGGTACGGACTGGTCGACCGATGGAGTTTCGGTCTGGCAGATTTTTAAGGATTCTGGTTCCGACGCACGCGATGATGCCAAGCAGCTTGTTCATTTCGCGCCGACGCCGCAGGCTTACAAAGATGCCGCCGAGGCCCTTGCAGCGGTGATGGCGGTCTACAAGGATACGCCGATCAACGTGTACGGACATTCTGAAGGCGGCGGAGAGGCGATGTATTCGGTTTTGAAGAACGGTGTCTGGAATGGCAATGCTCCAATTAATTATTATGGAGTCAATTCTGCAGGACTGAATGGATTGAAGACGAACAATGTTATCAATCCCAATCTGACGGCAGACGATATACGTAACCATTTTACGTTGATCCAAAATAAGGATGAGTGGTGTAGTACTGTTGGGTACCAGTTTGGTGAGGTCGTTTTGATTCCGAATACTCACGAACAGTATACCAATAGACAGTATGAGGACGCGTCGCAGAGCACCAAAGACAAAAATGCAAAGGAGTTGGATGGTAATCACGGCGTCGAGGAGACGATCGTGAAGATGCAACATATCAAGGATGGGACCACTGGAACCAACTCGAATTCAACATACGCATCAAATTCTGCCACGACGAACAGCGGGAATACGAATGGGGGAAACACGACGAGGAATGGAACGAGAGGAAATTCCTCAAATTCGACTACGACGAACGGTGGTAATACGAGTGGTGGGTATTCGTCTGGTGGGAGTACGAATGGTAGAAATACGAACGGCGGCAATGCGAACAGCGGCAATGCGAACAGCGGAAGTGTGAACAGCGGAAGTACGAACAGCGGAAGTAAGAACGGCGGTAGTACGAATGGCGGCAATACGAACGGCGGTAGTACGAACGGCGGCAATGCGAACGGCGGCAATACGAACGGCGGCAATTCACCTGGTGTTGCCAAATGGCGACAGGTCTTTTTTGAGATTTTGAATCCGACACTGCCGTCAGATGATCGGAACAACGGTACAGATAACAACAATGGCGGAGGGACGGACAACAGCAATGGAGGTACGAACAACAACGGCGGCGGCGCAAACAACAACAATGGAGGTGCGAACAACAACGGCGGAGGGACGGACAACAACAATGGAGGTACGAACAACAACGGCGGAGGTACGAACAACAACAATGGAGGCGCGAACAACAACGGCGGAGGTGCGAACAACAACAATGGAGGCGCGAACAATAATGGCGGAGGGACGGGTAATAACGGCACAGGGAACAGTGGTACAGGTACTGATGGGACGGATCAGAAAAAGCAACCGGTTACCGGGACGCGTGACGATTTTGTTGTTACGGAGTCGAATGCGGGCGGCGGAACATCTGGAGTTAATGCCGGTACGGATTTGTTTGTCCAGCAGATACTGAATGAATATCTCCATGGAGAAACAAATGTCCTGTCCCCAGACTTCATCCCTGGTGCGTTCAATAGTCTTTCGTCAGACAAGAAAGAACCGCAGACGATTGCCAACGAGGCCTTCAACAAGGCCGTTGACTCGCTTTTCTCTAAGAGTGATGAGAGCGCTGTTGCCCAGGCGATCAAGGATTATGTTTCTACAGGTGGGGATGGCAAGGATTTGGCATCAATTTTGGATGGCAATGTTTCGGCTACGCAGAAAGCGGAGATTTTGAACCTAACCGAAGCTTTGAGCATGGTGAAAGATGATGGAGGCAAGAGTTTGATTTCCGCGCTTGGCGACAAGGGGCAGGAGTTGGCTGACTCGCTTTTGATTAATGAGATCAAAGGGCAGATTTCATCCGCATTGCCGCAGGACCAAGCCAACACTCTGAATTCGCTGATTGGAACACTTGATACAAAGGGTCTGAGTCAGGATGCTAAAAACGGCATTGTGAATGCGATCAAGGGGCTCGTTGAAAAAAATGTACCAGAGCATTCTGCTAATGTCATCAATGGGATACTCCAGGATGTCGCCAACGGGAAATCGGTCAACAAACTTGATGAGGCCAAGAATTTAGGTAAATCAATTACGGCCGATACACTCAAAACGGTCATTGAGAAAAATCTTGATCCATCACTTGCCCAGAAGCTGAACGCTCTCATTGATGGGTACATGAAAAATGGCGCCCAAGGCTTGACAGAAACAGCTCGGAAGGAGTTGGATGCCCTTATTGATCAGTATGCACCGGGTCAGAACACGGCAAAACTACTCAAGGAAACGATCAACGGAGTCGTGACTGGTCAGATGAATCCGACCACGCTAAAGGACGCGACGACGGCCATTGTTACCGATACGGCCACGCAACTGATCAACAACAGCAATTTGTCTCCCGCAGCCAAGGCAGTTGCCACGCAGACGGTCAATGGGCTTGCGTCCAATGGTTTGACGGGAATCACGTCCAACATTCGTGACTTCATTACAGATGCCGTGACAGACCAGCTGGGGGAGGATGCTGGTAAGGCGGTGGGACAGGTCTTTGATGCAATTGTCACGCCGGGTGTCGATCCGTGGCAGGAGCTTCGTAATCAGGCTCCCACCATTGGTATCGCTGTGGCCCAGCGATTTGTGAAGGAGGCAGAAAAATATGCGGCTGGTCAGATTGACAAGCTTATTAGCAAATTCCCTGGTGTGAAGACTGTTCTGGACAAGTTGGGTATCAATGGCGAGGGCATCGTTCAAGGGTGTGTGAACGTACTTGGGGTGTTATTGATGGCACCCGATTTGAAAACGGTTGTGAGCCAGTTGTCTAAAATGGGGCTTAATTTCCTAAAGGGAGTTGTTGCCAAGTTGATCGATTGGGGATTGGAGTGGGTTACCAATTGGGTCAACAATACGCTTGTGCCGAAGGTCATGACATGGGCCAGCAACATACTTGGAGAATGGGCGAATAATGTTGGGAACGAATTGATTCGAAAAGGATTGTTGTGGTTGCAGAATCAGTGTATCAACTGCCAGAAACATGGTGGTATCAAGATAAAGACGGCGGGAACAGGGGAGAAGGTGATTACTGCCATTGAAAAGTTGATCAAGAAACGCCAACAGCCTAAGAATGGAACGACAGTTGTGTCGAAACCCTAAGATAAGAATGGCACGACAATTATCCAGTTCCATGCTCCGAGGGAGTGTTCTGATGGAGTTCGTTCTTGTGGCTCCTCTGTATTTGATGTTGCTCGGCGGTCTCTTCATGGTTGGGGGGCTTATGCTGAATCGACTGCGGATGCATGTGGGTGACCATCTCGTCACTTGGGTTGGAGGAAGTCGATTTTGTCCGATGGACGAGGATGGGAATCCTTCGGGAGAAAAGGTGGAAGAGCTGACGTTGCAGCTCTTTCGCATCCCCATTGGCGGGCCGTTGGTCAATGAACAAGGCTTCGATGTCAAAAAAGTTGACGAGGATCCTGCGAAGATTAATGATTTCATGGCATTGTTTTTTGGTGGAATAAAACGTCTTCCTCTTGATGTCCCGTCTTGGATTCGGGGAATGCTGGGTTTACATGGCGTCATGATGCATGAGGGTGACAACGAATGGTTTCTGATGGAGACGTCCGAATATAATGCCGGCTATGACAGGTCCTTTTCTTTCCATCGACTACCGATGGGTGATGATTCCAATCGGTCGTCCACGGTGTCTTCCGCAGATCTTGTTACGGCGGGTTATCTTGAGGCGGTTCTACAAGAGGGATGGATTGGTAAAGAAACGACCTCGACTGTTAATGAAACGACGAGCGATGAGAAACAGGAATTCCCGAAAGGGCGTCAGTTGGGATGGTTTGCTGAATGAAATGTCTGCAGAATTTAAAAGGCTTTTTGCTTGCACTGGCGCTATTCTTTCTGATTGTCGTTGTGGGTGTGTCGGCTTTGCCTACAGAACAGCAGGAGAATGTCGGTGCGACAACGGAATTACATTCAGTATCAACAGGTGTATTGTCGGTTGAGGATGTCAAGGCATTGTTACCGACCGATTGGAAGATTGTTCCGCAGAAGCTTCGGGGGCGCGGATGGCAGCAGATTGGCATGGTGAAGATGGAGGCAGAAGATACGGTCAAAGCTGTTACATCTCTCATGGCTTCTCGTGGATATTCACTTGTCCAAAGCGTGACGAATACCACAGTAAGATCGGGGGGAATTTTCGCCTATGCGAATGCAGACGGGTCAGGGCGTATCCTTTGGTCGCTTCAGCAGACATTGGATGGGGGTACTCGTTTCTCTTGGGGGATTGAACGATGAAGTGTTTTGCGACCAATTGTTTTAAAATTTTGTTACTTGCCACAAATGATTGATTGAAAATCGAGAGGAGACAAAATGGAAAACGACTATTCGTTTTTGACGTTGTTTTTGGAACCTGTTGCCGCTTATCTTGCGGACGACGAAGTTTCGGAAATCCTGATTAACGGGCCTGACCATATCTACATCGAACGGGCTGGCAAGCTTGAGAATGTGCCTGAGAAGTTTGGAAGCGAACCGGCGTTGCGGGCGGCTGCGACGAACATTGCGAAGTCGGTTGACCGAGATCTGAATGAAATGTACCCGAGGCTGGATGCTCGTTTACCTGATGGCAGCCGTGTTCATGCCGTGCTTCAACCGCCATCGCGGGTAGGTACGGTCGTTGCCATCCGTAAGTTCCGAAAAGATACGCTTACGATTGACAAGATGAAGTCGTTCGGAAGTTTGGACGAGCGGATGTGTAAATTAATTCAGGCACTGGTGATGTTACGGAAGAATGTCATTGTTTCCGGTGCGACGAGTTCGGGAAAGACATCGGTTCTGAATGCAATTAGCTCTTTTATCCCTGATAGCGAGCGGATACTTGTTATTGAGGATGCAAGTGAATTGCAGCTTCTGAAGCCCCATCTCGTTTCGTTTGAAACCTGTAAGGCCGATAGAAATAACAATCGCGCGGAGGTGACGATTCGCGATCTTATCCATTCAGCTCTGCGTTTGCGTCCCGACCGTCTGGTGATCGGTGAAATTCGCGGTGGAGAGGCACTTGATCTTCTGCAGGCACTGAATACGGGTCATGCGGGGTCGATGAGTACTATTCATGCAAATACGCCGTTGGATTGCCTTCGTCGATTAGAGACGTGTGCGCTTCTCAGCGGTATCGACATTCCGCTTCCGGCATTGCGGGCACAGGTCGCGAGTGCTGTCGATGTTGTTGTTCACACGGCTCGTTTGTCAGATGGCACACGGAAGATTGTGTCAATTGCCGAGGTTCTGCCTTTGTTAGATGGTGAGTATCAAGTTCGCGAACTCGTGCGATGGAAGACGGAGAGTATTGCTCAAGACGGGAAGGTAAATGGCCTATTTGAGGCCTTGGAAATTCCTACTTTTGTGGAACAGGCTAAAGTCGTGGGACTTGAATTGTAGGAACAGAAGATGAGAATTTCAGTCCTTTTGTAAAGTGTGCTTGACAAAGCGTAGAGCAATGTTATACAATTCTCGTGCTTTTTTCACCTCCTAAGGAAAAAATTATGAAAACCACCTTGATCACAAAGGCATTTAAGCCACAATACCTTGTGGTTGCTGTTGTGTTGGGGCTGTCCCCGTTGTATTCCAGTGAAAGTCTTGAACCGATGGCCGCGACAGGAGGAGTTTTGCGTGACGCCCAGCGTCGGGTACTTGGCGAAGTCCCCAAAAAAGAGGTTGGAAAGGACGCGGACAAACTTTTGGAGCAAAGGGTCAAAGAACGGCGTAAGGTCACAGAGCAAAAAGTTTTGGGCGTCATTTCGAGTGTTAAGGTTTTCGGTGCACGTGATTTTGCCGAGAAGGAAAATATCGGGCCACAGATTGAGGCAGAATTGAAGGGTGATAGACCACGTACTGTGGGGGATGTGCAGAAGGCGATTGAAAAAGTGCGCGGCGCACTGATGAAGAAAGGATTTTTCCTGCTTCGCATCGTACCATTGGAAAAGAATGCTTATGATGCGACAACAAAGACATTTTCTGTTGTGGTGGATACGGGGACCTTTGGTAAGATTAATGTAAAGCACAATGGTGAGGCTGAAGAAGGAACCTGGTTTACATCCCGGCAGATATTGTCGCGGTTCAAGAATATCAAGGAAGGCGAGGTTTTCGACTATACGAAGTTGCGGAGTGCCTTGTTTGATGCCAATACCCATCCAGACCTGATTATTGACACGGCAATTGATGTAAAAAAATCTGAAGAAGGAGAGGGGAATGATCGACGCTACGTACGGTCGGCCGATATGAATCTTGATGTTCACGAATCGATTCCGTTTCATGCACTCTGGGAGGTCAATAATTATGGCATGGAGTCGATTAACGAGTGGCAGACGTCATTGACGGCACAGTACCTGAACTTGACGAAACACGATGACGTATTGACGATTTCTCCTGGAATGAGTTTTGGTGCGGAGATGTTTACCTTCGCGGCATCTTACCTTATGCCGCACGAATGGTGGCTCGGAGGAAATACGACACTGTATGGAGGTTATTCGGATCTTGACGCAAAGGATATTGTTGCACAATTGGATTTGGAAGGTATCGGATATTTCGTGGGCCTTCAGCATTCTGAAAATCTGTACAATACCGAACGGCATCAGTTGGCGTTTTCGGCTGGCTTGCTTTGGCGTTATATTGAAGACCAGTACACGGCGATGGGGTACAGACTGAATGAGCGCGGTGCGTCCATTTTGCCCGTGACGGCTGCGTTAAGTTACACCGGGAAGCAGCCTGACGCATTGGGTGGCCGTAATTTTGCGACATTCCAAGGCATTTACAATGTCATGAATGGTGGTGATGACCTAGACGAATTGTGGACGGGGTCTGACGAAAATTATTGGATTGCGCGTTGTCAGTTGGCCCGTCTCCAGCCAATTTTCGGCTGGTATGACCAGAAAACCGAGCAGGATCTTCACCAGTGGATTCTCTTTTTGAAACTTGAAGGGCAGTATACGTCTGAAACTTTGATTCCAGTAGAAAAGTTGTCCCTAGGCGGCTACAATTGTCTGCGGGGTTATCGTACGCACGGCTACATGGGCGACTACGGTTTCTATGGGACGTTCGAATTGCGTACGCCGATTCTAGTTGATGCTTTTGCTTCGCTATTTGGCGATCGGAGAGAACATACGCCGATTGACCGTATTCAGTTTCTCACATTCTGTGACTACGGCATCGCAAACTACAATGATCTGCCGTCTGGTTATGACGATAACGAGTTCCTGTGTTCGTTCGGCGTGGGTGGTCGTGTTGCTGTTACTAAGCACAGC
Organism: Kiritimatiellia bacterium; assembly: GCA_045641465.1. Lineage (GTDB taxonomy): Bacteria > Verrucomicrobiota > Kiritimatiellia > RFP12 > UBA1067 > RUG572. The sequence goes on from JAZUGW010000154.1 coordinate 46,650, forward strand.
CAGCTTCGATGCGATCTGGCGTTCCCGATCGCCGACGGAAACAACAACGATCATGACTACGAGTTCTATCTGGGTTTCCAGCTTCAATTCTAAGTGAGGGAGACATAATATGAAAAACGCTTTTCCTAAATTTTCCATTTTACGTCGTAATAGACTGGCGTGCCGTGTTATGGCGATGACATCGGCATTTTCGATGTTAGCCGTTGGGTCCTTGCCCGTTTTCGCTGGCCCCACGCAAGTCCTTCAGAATAATGGACTTGGAGGCGCTGCCTATAACTATGCGAAGGGGGCGACTATCTCATCAGATTTGACAACGGCAATTGTTACGGCGGAGGGGAAGGCTGGCCTGATAGACTGGCAGGCACTGAATATTGAATCGGGCCAGCACATTGACTTTCGGGGAGCTCAGTTTTTCAATGTCGTTTCGGGTGGTCAGGCGTCTCAGATTGCCGGTAAGTTGTCGGCGAATGGCGCCTTATGGGTTTTTAATCCTGCTGGGGTTTCGTTTCTAAATGGAGCGAATGTTGCCGTGGGAGGACTCTTCGCAGTTGCGACAGCACGTTTAGGAAATCAACAGGCGATTGAAGAGGCGATTGAGAAGGGTGATGCAATTCCCGTTCCTGTTCTCGGTAATACGGTTGGGACGATTACTACTGCTGATGGCACGTCGTTTTCAGCGGCTCAGGTTGCGCTTATGGGAAAGTCTGTTACACTTGGGGACGGTTCTCAGTTTGGAAATGTCGGTAGTTTAACGGTTGCAGCAGGTAATCGCGTGGTGCTCGACGAAGTTGAAGGAGGAAAAGTTTCCATCAATTTGGCCGATTTTGCGGAGGATGATTCTGAGTTCACGGTAGACCTCGGCGAGATCAATGTCGGAACGGATACGCCCGATGCCGATCCGGGGAATCTGTCAGTCCTGACAGAGGGAAACATTAACATCAAGGGTGCTGTGGTTACAAAAGGGGATATTGATTTGACCACAACCGGAGGGGCGACGGAAGGCGCGGGTGTTGTCATTGGGCACAAGAAGATATCGGTTGCTTCTGGTAAGTTACTTCAAGGTAAATCTGTTTCGGCGTCGGCCGCTGGTAAGATCTTGGCGGACGGTTCGATTTCGGCTGATGGCGATTTGGTGTTGGAGGCTGGTGACGAATTGGTGGTCAATGGGAGCGCCATTGCAACGGGCGTGGCAAAACTGACAGGTGTCGGTGTTGGCGTGGCTACGGCAACGGCGACAGGCGCGCTGACGATTGACGCAGGTGCAGGAGCTGCAACGGTCGGGACGAAGATTGAAGGCTCGTCTGTGGCGATCAAGGGCGCGTCTGTGGGGGGCTCTGGTGCGGTGACGACAACAGGGACCCTGGGTGTGGAAGCGACAGCCGGTGCTGTCAACCTCGAAGGCGTGGTGACTGCAGGAAATGCGGTGACGTTGAACGCGGTCGGCACGGGGAACGATATCACGCTCTCTAACGCGGACAATGTCCTTCAAGGAGTGGTGAATGCGAACGGTGCGAACGTGAAGCTCGCGGGTAAGGACTCGGTTCAATTGGGTGCAGTCGTGGCTTCAGGCGCGTTGACGTTGGAGTCTGACGCGACTGCGGCTGGCGGTGTGAATGCTGCGACAATCAACATGGGGACGCATAAACTGACGCAGAATGGCACCGGAACGATTGCGGTAACGGGTGATGCCGGAATCATAGCGGGGATGGTCGTTCAGGCGAACGCCGGTACGATTAAAGCCCAGAAAATTGATGCGGAAGTGGTGCAGTCTGCCGGTAAGATCACGGGGAGGACTCAAGACGGTAATCTCGAGATCACGGGTCCGGTCACACAGAATGGCGGCGAGATCGATGTGGGTGCCGGTAAGGTGACTCTGAAAGGAACGACCGTCCAGGCGGGGGGTAAGTTGACGGCTGGCGAGGTCGCATTTGATGCGGCGGGTAAGGACATTGCGCTTACTCAATCAGCAAATGCCATCGATAAGATCGGCGGTACGGCTGGTTCTCTTTCGTTGTCGACGACGAAGGACCTTTCGCAGGAGACTGCGCTTTCTGTCGGCAAACTTACCGTGACGGCGAAGGATGGCGAGGTAGCGAAGAACATTACGCTGACAACAGGCGACAATAAGATTGGTGAGTTCGGCGCGACGGGCGCGGCGGTGACGTTGGTTAATGCAAATGATATTAGCCTTGCGTCGATTACGGCCTTAAATGGTGATACGAAGGTTACGACGGTAGGTACCGTTACAGCAAATAGTACACTGTCGGCGAAGGGGGGCGTATTGTTGCAGGGCGCAAACGTCGAAACGAAAACCGCCGGTACGGTGGCGGCGAACGGAAATGTGCGTATCGAGGCGACGGGTGGCAATGTCACATTGGGGGCTGCTGTTGAGGGCCGCAATGTTTCGTTGATTGCAAAGGATTCCTCGGTCGCAGGCACGGGTAAAATCATTCAGAATGCCAATGTGACGGCGAAAGGCGATACGGGGGCAGGCGAATTGGACAAGCTCGGGACGGTAAGCGCCGAGGCGGACGGAGAGATCGAGGTGCTGTCGGGTGTGACCACTGCGGGCAAGGGCAATGTCGTCTACGTCGGCAATGGCGGCGCGATGAACGGT
>JAZUGW010000155.1:0-12413 GCA_045641465.1 Kiritimatiellia bacterium
TGATGTAGACAGCCTATCATCGCTTGACAGCAAAGATGAGCTTTTACATGAACAACACGGGTGAGTAGTTCAGGTAGGAGGGTTGCTTGCTGCGCGATTGCAGCAAGCGAAATGAGGTCGGGGGCGCCACACAGAAAAGGTAGAGTTTGCTGCCAGACGAAGGCGCCCGGAGCAATTTTAGCTGAGTGGGCGCGAACGCGGGCACGGGCAGCTTCGCCGTGCCGGGGGACGAGACCCGCGAGGGCTATCTCGACTACATCGAGTCGACGAGCGGCCAGTACATCAACACGGGCTACATCCTCAAGACGCCCTCGAAGCTCCAGTGCGTGGTGGACGTGAAGAGTTCTCAGCCCAAGACCTGGTCGGCCGTCTTCGGTTCGCGTAAGAGTACTTACAAGGACAATTGCTTCGGTTTGTTCGCGAAATCGAGCAAGTCCCCGACGACGGTCTATGCCCGCACGGGGGTGGAGACGCCGGGCGGTCCGCTCATCATGGATGCGAAGATCCAGGTGACCGCCGAGGGGCAGAACTGTTCGTGGTATCGTGTCGACGATCCGACGGCGACGGGATCCATCAAGACGACCGGTTCGCTGAACGACTGCGTGAACAGCTGCTACATCTTCGATTTGAACAAGTACGACGGCGCGGGTGATCTTCGTGACACCTCCTACTGCCTGATGAAGCTCTATTCTTTCAAAATCTCGGATGGCAGCGTGGTGCAGCGCGATCTCGTGCCGTACCGCAAGGCGAACGGCGATGTGGGCCTTGTCGACCGCGTGCACAACAACACCTTCTACGGCAACCTCGGCGCGAGCGAACCGTTTGTCGCCGGCATGGGGCGTGCCTATTACACGACGGGAACGGATCTTGAACTGCAGTCCGGCACCTTCACGGCGGCGGATGTGCCGGCCAATTGCTCGGAGATCACGAAGGTCGGACTCGGAACCGTGAATGTGGCGGGGGTGACGAGCTTCCCGACTCTGACGATGGAGGGCGGCTATCTCTCCTTCGCCAACAATGCGGCGGCAACGCACACGGTGGCGGGTACGTTCGCGCTCGCGGGCGGTTCGCATCTCGTCTTCGATGTGACCCCGGACGGCAACGACACGCTTGCCTGCTCGCGGCTTGATCTTTCGACAGTATCGACGCTCCAGCCGGTCACGATTTCCGTCAACGCATTCAGCGTGGCGGGAGTGGACGCGCCGCGTACGCTCCTCACGGGGGGTGCGCTCACCGAGGCCGACCTCGCGCGCTTTGTGCTCGCAAGCGACATTCCGGCGCGGCTCGCGGTGGCGAACGGCAATCTTCAGCTCGTGCCGCAGGCGGTGGAAGGTGCGGTCTGGATCGGTGGCGGTGCGAACGGCAACTGGTCCACCGCCGCCAACTGGCAGAACGATCTGCTGCCGCAGAACGGCGCGTCCGTGACGTTCACTGCGGCGGGCGGCGAGACGACGATGGACCTTCCGGGCCTGTTGGTGAGCGATCTCGCCTACACGGCGGATGCGGCCAGCTACACGCACGGCGGCGAATCGCTGCTCGGCGTCCAGATGTCGATCACCAATGCCTCGACGGCGGCTCAGACGATTACGGCGCCGGTGACGCTCGGTTCGGGCGGCGTGTTCGATTTGAACGCGGTGGGTCCGGTGACGATCACGGGCAATGTGAGCGCGAACGCCGAGAACTTCACAAAGACCGGCGAGGGCACGCTGACGATCGACGATACGGCCGTGCATCAGGCGAAGAACGTGACGGTCGCCGGCGGCGAGCTGCGTCTTGTCTCGACGAGCACGGCGAAGGCGAAGACGGACGGCACGGGCACGATCGACGTGGCGGCGGGTGCGCGCCTCGCGTTCGACGTCAACAACGGCACGGGTACGCGTAATATCATCGAGCCGACGCGCGGCAAGACGGTCTCCATCGCGGGTGAGGGTCCGGACGGCAAGGGCGTGCTCTACAACTACCAGAACCAGACGCCCAATGGCGACTGGGCCGGCTATCTTTCGCGTCTCATTGTGAAGGACGGCGGTGCGCTCGTGGGCGGCGGCCACATCGGCGTGCGTACATACGCCGACTCGGGCATCACCCAGGGCCGCGTTGAAGGCGCGTTCCCGCTCACGCTGAACACGGTGAAGGAGGCGAAGTTCGGCTTCACGTTCTACGGGGTCGATTTCGCGCTCGATTCGATTCGTGTCACGGGCAAGGCCCAGTTCGAGAACACGCTCACGGGCACGATCACGAATGGCGTGCATCTTGCGGACGGCGGCCAGGTCGACATCTTCGCGGTGACGATGCCGGCGACGATGCCGTTCTTTGTCGATGAAGGGGCGGACGCGACCTTCTACATGTGGGGCGGCACGAGTACGATTGCGACGCCGGTGAATGTCGCTTCGAATGCGACGTTGAACCTGACGGGATCAAGTGCGCTCACGATCAACGGGCCGATCGTCAACCATGGTACGATCGTGCGGGCTGCGACGGCTGACGTGACGTTTACGGGGCCGATCACGGGCACGGGTGTCTTTGAAAACAGCGCCGGCTGGTTGAACCTCATCGGTGACAAGGGCGAACAGCCCAACCATGTGAAGTTGACCGGTGGCGGCGTGCGGTTCGGCAATGGCGGCACCACGGCGGCGCCGACCGTGCCGCCGGTGTTCGATGAAGTCAACGCGAATGTCCAAATCTTCGTGGGCCAGCCGCTCGCGGTCGGTTCGCAGTATGACGATCTCGTGACGAAGGCCGGAGCCAACAAGAAGGATGTCGCCGTCCTCTCGGCGAACGAAAATGCGGTGGTCACCCTGAAGGGGGCCAATTGGGTGGCCGATACGCTGACGTTGGGCAACACCTCGACGTCCGCGCGTTTCTGCGTGGACGAAGGCACGACGCTGGCGGCCCGGCAGATCACGATCAATCCGAACCGCCTGACCCAGGTGGACGGCACGATCGAACTGGGGTCGGGCGGCCTGCAGACGAGTGTGGCAGGGTCGTCGGCCGCACCGCATGCGGATCTCCAGCGTGGTACGCTCAAGGCCACGGCGGACTTCGCGAATAACGCGTCCGTCCTCGCGGCGTTCGGCATGGATGCGAAGGCGACGGGCAACAGCTACACGATCGACCTGAACGGTCGCAAGGTTTCCTGGGGCGCGATTCTGGGCGCGAGCGACGTCACGCTCACGGGCGACGGTTCGTTCACGTCGGCTTCGACGATGACGACGTGTCCGACGGGCAAATGGACGATCGAGACGGAGCCGACGGCCGCCGTCAACCTCGCGGGCGCGGATGCCTTCGTGGGCGGGTTTGAACTCGCCGAGAACGTGACGGCCACCGTGGGTTCGGGTTCGCCGCTCCTGCGCCGCCGCTACGAGGGCGGTACGCTCGATCAGTGGATTGCGACGAATACCGTGAGCACCTATACGGATCGCATCACGGACTTCAACGAAATGAATACGGCGAGCGGTTCGCCGAAGGGGACCTACTACATCACGTATGCCGGCCAGTTCTATGTGTCGCCGGATGAGGCGGGCGAGTGGTATTTCCTCGGTGCCTACGACGATGCGTCGTATCTTGAAATCGACGGCACGCAGGTGGGTAACATCAAGTTGGACAACAACTGGACGACGAAGAACACCGGCAGCCGTGAACTCTCGGTGGGCTGGCACGACTTCCGTCTCTTCTTCGGCCAGCACACGGGCGGTTGGGGTCCGATCCTGTCCGGCGCCAATGGGAAGTTCGCCTTTGGCTGGACGCGGAATGCGACGGCGAAGGATTCGCTCGATGCATCGCTCTACCAGCCGTTTGCGCCGACGACGCTCACGATGCGCGGTTGGCCTCAGTCGACGGTGCGTTGGCAGCACGATACGCGCGCCACGTCGAACAACAACAATCTCGACGACTGGATGGAGACCACGACGACGTATAATGGTGTTGACCAGACTCTGACGTCCGTCAAGGACATCCTCTGCTCGACCTCGAACACGATGCTCGATTCGATGCGCAACCGTGTCTCGGGCTATGTGTACATTCCGAAGTCGGGTACGTGGAAGGTGAAGGGTAAGTTCGACGACAAGTTCTGCCTGCGTCTCGACGGGGAGATCGTGGTGTACTATCCGTCGTTCGATGCGGAATTCGGAAACGACAACGTGCCGATTGAAAGGGGTTGGCATTTCTTCGACATCCAGATCGCCGATACGTACGGTGGCTACGGCGCAAACTACATCGATGCCATCGGCCAGCGCTGCGCGGTTGCGTTCTGCGCGCCGGACGATACGCGGTATCTCGCCTTCACGGAGGACAACTTCCATCTCTCGGCGTATCTCCCGGGACTCTCGGGCGAGACGATGCTCGGGGAAGGGTCCACGCTCAAGAGCAATGGAATGGGCTGCAGTGTCATCAATGGCGTGTTGGCCGGTTCGGGTGCGCTTGAAGGTCGGTTCGCGTTCGGTCCGCAGGGCACGTGGCGCGTGACGGTGGGCCTGCGCGACCAGGTCTGCGTCGATGCGTCGGCACTCGTCAATACGGACTTCACGAAGAACCTGAAGGCGATCGAAGTCGTGATCGACGGACGTGCGGGACTCGAGGAGTATCCGCTCTGTGCGGCGGGTGAAACGACGGCTGAAGACGCGGCGGCGATCGTCGTCACGGCGCATACGACGACGGGCAAGCCGGAGACCGGCTGGCGCGCCGTCGTGAAGGCCGATGGCCAGCTCGTACTGCGCAACCCGAAGCCGAACGGATTCGCCGTTTTCCTGCGCTGACGAATCATTCCGCACAAGTTTCGAAGTTTGTAAAACTTGTGCGGAATGCGTGTTGACTTCTACTTCAAATTCATGCTATAATTCTATCGTTTTCCTTTGATATGGAGTAGAAGATTTGAATGAAGTTTGAAGGTAGAGATCAGGAATTGGCTGAATTGACGTCCCTTTGGGAGCGTCGGGGTTCGTCCTTTGTCGTCTGTCGGGGGCGGCGGCGAATTGGCAAGTCGACATTGATCGAAGAATTTGCCTTGCGCAGTCGTTGCTGTTTTGTCGAAATCAGCGGACTGCCACCTGATGACCGAATGACGAACCAGCGCGAGCTCGATTCATTTTGCGGTCAGCTGGCGCTGCAGACGGGAAAGGCGGAGGTCAGGGTCGGAAGTTGGCAGAAGGCATTTGCCCTCTTGGCAGATGCGGTGAAGGGCCGGAAAAAAACGGTTGTGTTGCTGGATGAGATTTCGTGGATGGGCAAGTACGATCCATCGTTTCCGGGAGAACTCAAGAATCTGTGGGATCTTCATCTCTCGCATCGTTCGAATCTGGTATTCTTTGTGTGTGGATCGGTCTCGGCCTGGATTCAGCAGAACATTCTGAACAACACAGGGTTTGTTGGACGCATTGCGCTGGATTTTGTTTTGGATGAACTCAAGTTGAAAGACTGCTTGAAGTTCTGGGGGCGCGCAGGACACTCGCTTTCGGTAGGCGAGTTTTTTGACGTCCTTTCAGTGACGGGCGGGGTGCCGCGTTATCTTGAGGAGATCAATCCGCGCCTGTCGGCCGAGGAAAACATCAAACGGATGTGCTTCTCGCCGAATGGTTTCCTCTTCAAGGACTTCAAGAGCATTTTCAACGACGTCTTCGGCGAGTCGCACGTGGTCAAGCGCCAAATGCTGACCTGTCTTCGCGACGGAGCGAAAAGCGTGAGCGAAATCGCCGCGGCCATTAACCGGACGCGAGGCGGTTTCCTGTCCGAAAATCTGGAAGAGTTGGAGAAGGCTGGCTTTGTCGCTCGCGACGAAGGACTTAATCCAAGTACCGGCAAGGCCGCGCAGGAGGTGCGTTATCGAATCAAAGACAACTACACCCGATTCTATCTGCGCTATGTCGAACCGCATGCGGAGGCGATTGAGAAGGGCCTTTATCGCCCCGTGCCGCTTTCGGAACTGCCAGAGTGGTACTCGATCATGGGCTTGCAGTTTGAGAGCATGATCGTTGGACGCATCGCGGATTTCTTCGAGTATCTGGATTTGGATCGTGCGCGAGTGGAGTCTGTGGCGCCCTATCGGCGGCAGACGTCCGCCGATGATGGACATGGTGTTCAGATTGATCTTCTTATTCAGACCCCTCGCTCGGTCTATGTTGTCGAAATCAAGCGAAAAAAACAAATCGGTTTGGAAATCATAGATGAGGTCGAGGAGAAGGTGCACCGTTTGCATGTTCGCAGCGGTATCAGCGTTCGAACGGCGCTCGTCTATCAGGGCCGTCTTGACCCTCGGGTCAGGGAAGAGGGCTATTTCTCGGCCATTGTCAGTGCTGAGAAGTTGCTAGGCAAACGATGATTTATACGCCGAGGGGGCATTCTGTTCTTTTGGCAGTATTAAGAGAGGGGAATTTCCCTCAGGGAGAAAAAAGATGATTCAGCAGACTGGTAGGGGATTTGGAAGTTTGATTTTGTCTGTCGCGGCGGCGGTGATGACCGTAAGTCTGTCGGCGGCGGCGTTCACGTGTTCAGAATCGGCCAAGGCGAAGGCGCGGGATTTCATCGACAACGAGAAGCAGTTCCAGCTGGGATTTCTGCCGACTGAACAGTCCAACCCGATTACGGCGACGTTGGAGGAGGATTTCAAACGTTCCACGGTGGCGGGCGTGCAATGCCTGCAGCGTGGCGACCGGCAGGTGCCGATCACCCTGCGCCATGTGTTCGCGGGGGAGCGCTATGCGAAGATGGTCGACAGCATGGTGGCGACGCTGAAGGCGCCGAAAGGACGGATCATCTTCTCGGGCTGCGGTGCGACGGGCCGTCTCTCGATCCTGCTGGAGTCGATGTGGCGCGATTTCTTCTACCGCCGCGCCGGTGAGTTGTCTGCCGCCGAACGCGCACTGGCCGAACGCAGCGCCTCGATCATGACCGGCGGAGATTTCGCGCTCATCAAAAGCGTGGAATCCTTCGAGGACTCCCTTCGCGGTGGCGAACGTCAGGCGGAGGCGTTGCAGGTGGGTGAAGGCGACACCTTCGTGGCGATTACCGAGGGTGGTGAAACCTCGAGCGTTCTGGGAACCCTGCGCTACGCGGCCGCCCATGGTGCACGCTGCTTCCTGGTGTTCAACAATCCCGCCGATCTGCTGCGTGCGCATCTGGAACGCTGCCGCGAGGCGATCGACAACCCCAAGGTCACGGTGCTCGACATCTACTGCGGTTCGATGGGACTTGCCGGGTCCACGCGCATGCAGGCGACCACCAGCGAACAGCTGCTTTGTTCCTGCGCGCTCGAGGCGGCGCTGGCGAAGCTGCTGCCGCGGTTCGCACAGGAAGTGGCACCCGATAGTACCGTTGCCTTCGAGCAGCTGCTGCCCACGCTCGAGTCGCCGGCCGTGCGCAAGTCCATCGCCGACGCCATCGAGTTCGAGCAGGCGCTCTACACGCGGCATGGACGCGTGACTTATTTCGCCAACGACTGCATGCTCGATCTCTTTACAGACACGACGGAACGTTCGCCCACATTCATGTTGCCGCCGTTCCGGTCCACGGACGAGCGTCCGCTTGCGCAGAGCTGGGCGTTCGTGAAGAATCCGCTGTTCGGCACGGCAGAGTGTTGGCAGGCGTTGTTCCACCGCCCGCCGCGGTGTCTGGAGTGGCAACGGGAGGATTACCGTGAGCCGGGTATGCCGCCGTTGAAGAACGGACAGCTGCCGAAGATCTCCAAGGCGTGTTTCCTCAGGTATCCCATCGGCAACGAAGCTACGCCCGCGCGCTGGACCGACGTGCCTTCGGCCGCCGTGATCGTACGAGCCGGCAAGGCCGATGCGGCATTCGAGACGGCGGCGCGCGCGCAGACGAAGTCCTTCGGCGAGGTGCGGTTGTTCACGGTGTGTCCCACCCGTGATTCGCCGCTGGAGGTGTGGAAGCATCTGGCGGTGAAGCTCACGTTCAACAACCTCTCCACGGGTACGATGGTGAAGATGGGGCGTGTGTCGGGCAACTGGATGAGCTGGGTGTCGATTTCGAACAAGAAGCTGATCGACCGTGGCATCCGTCTGATCGCCGAATTGGGACGCGTCGACTACGAGGAGGCGGCGCAACGGTTGTTTGCCGCCGAAGAGTGGGTGAATTCGCAGGATTGGACCGGCAAGGAAACACCCTGCGCGGTGCAGGTGGCGTTGAAGGAACTCCGCAACGGACGTTGATTTGTCATCCGACACGATACTGAAATGAGCTATGTCTAAGTTTGGAAATTTGATTGTTGCGGCGGTTTGGACTTCCGCCGGGTTTTCGGTGGTTGCGTGGGCGGGAGCGCCGCAGGTGGTACTGCCCGATCAGTCGACGGCGATTGAACGTTCGGCGGCCGCGGAATTGGCCGACGGCATCAAGCGCCTGTCGGGGGACGAAGTCGCCGTCGTCGCGGAATCCGTTCGGGGAACGAACACGCCGGCCTTCTTCGTCGGCGCCACGCGGGCGAGCCGGAAGGTGCGGGGGGACAGTCCCTGGCGCACGGACGGCGTCTATCTGAAGTCCGTGCCGGAGGGTCTTGTGCTGGATGGCGATCCGGCGCGCGGCGTCTTCTATGCGGTGGACGAATATCTCGAGCGTTTCTGCGGCGTGCGCTGGTGGACCTCGCAGGCGGCGTACTATCCGCATCTGGACACGTTGCCGACGGCGGGTCTGGCGTATGACTACGCGCCGCCGTTCGCCTATCGCGAGACCTACTACCTCGATGGGTTCGACCCGAAGTTCAAGGTCCGGTCGAAGGGGAACTTCACGTCGCTCACGCGCTATCTGCTCGCGCCGATGTCGTTCGTGCCGCCCGCGCTGGGTGGCAACCACCGGCTCTATTTTTTCAAAGGACGTCAAAGCGCCTATCATTCGTTCTTCGAGATTCTGCCGCCGTCGAAATACTTCAAGGACCATCCCGACTGGTATTCGCTTGTCAACGGAAAGCGCGTGCCGAAGCAGCTCTGCCTCGCCAACGAGGAGATGAAGCGCGCCTACATCGCCGAGACGAAGCGGCGGCTCGCGGAGGATGCGACGGTCGACTTCATCCAGGTGTCGCAAAACGACTGGAACGGCGCGTGTACATGCGACCGCTGCCGGGCGATGGAAGCCGAGGACGGTGGCGCATCGTCGGGTCCGTACCTCCGCTTCGCGAACGAGGTGGCTGCGGCGATCGAGCCGGACTTCCCCCATGTGCGGGTGGATACCTTCGCCTACCAGTTCACCCGCAAGGCGCCGACGAAAACGCGTCCGCGCTCTAACGTGGTCGTGCGGCTCTGCGACATCGAATGCGACTTCGCGCGTCCGCTCGACGGCGGTCATGCCGGTACGAATGACGACAATGCGGCCTTTGTGCGGGACCTTGAGGACTGGCGCAAAGTCGCGGACGGACGCCTCTTCATCTGGGACTATCTCGCCGACTTCGCCTCCTACATGATGCCGCATCCGAATCTCTATTCGATTGCGCCCAACATCCGCCTCTTCGAGAGGAATGGCGCCGTGGGCGTGTTCGAGCAGGGGGATGCGCTTTGTTCGTGCGGGTCCTTTGTGCCGCTGCGCCATTACGTCACGTCCCGTCTTCTGTGGAATCCGGCGGCGGACGAGCGGAAGCTCATCGACGAATTCCTGGCAGGCTACTATGGCAAGTCCGCGGCGCCGCATCTGAAGAAGTTCCTTGACCTGCTCGACCGCGGGGCGAAAACGAAGAACATGAAGATCGGCTGCTACCATCCGGGGGCGCCGTTCTGGACCGTCGACGAAAAGCTCACGGCCGCCGATCTGATGGATGCGGCCGAGGCGGCCGCGGCGAAGGACGGTACGGATTTCGCGGCGCGCGTTCGGCGCGAGCGGCTGTCGGTGGACCACTATCTGCTGCTCAACTACGACATCCTGCATCAGGCGGCGCGGGCGGCGAAACGCACGTGGCGGCGTCCTGCCACGCGTGCGCAAGCCGTCGAGAACTGGATCCGCAACGTGAAGGCGGAAGGCGTGCGGGCGGTCCACGAGACGAACGATCCCGCCGCGCAGAATCGGTATTTCGAGCAGCTTCGCGGTCCCGAGGCCAAACGCGCCCGAACCCTCGCGCGCAAGACGGCGCGTCTCGGCGAGGTGCGTGTGGGCTTTGCGCTCGCCTTCAAGAACAACACGCGGGTCGCGGCGGAGGATATGCGCACGCTCCACATCGTCACGAACGGTACGACGGTGGTGGCGACGTGGAAGGGACATCCCGCCTGCGGCGACGACTTCGTGGTCAAGGCGGCGTTCCCGTGCACGGCGAATGGCGGCTTCTCGTGGGGTGATTTCTCCTATGCCGGCAATACGAACGGACAGCACGTCACCCGCATCGTGTTTCCGGAAGTCTATGTGCCGCGCGGACCGGACACCGCGCTCTTCGTGCCGAAGATGGCGGGTGCGGTGCTGCGTCCCGACTGGAGCCGCTGCACGGCGCGGCAGAGTCTGTTCAAGATGGGCCATTTCCCCTCCTTCCGCTGCATGGCGGCGCTCGAGAACGGAAAGCCGGGCTACTATCTCGATCAGCGCGGCGAGGCGCGCCGGTATGCGACGTCGCTGGAGATCCAGAACGGTCCGATCGCGGACACGCTGGTGTTGCGCAGTCACTATGTGCCGCCGTTCACCGACGAACTCAGCCGCGCGGGCGCGTTGCCGTTCGGCGGCACCTGCACGCCGTTCGTCGGCGGCTGGTGGGAGGCGACGCAGCTGCATCGCGCATGGATGAAGACGCAGGACTGGTTCCAGCGGGCGGCGAAACGCGACTTCTCCAAGTTCCGCGACATCGACCTCTGGATGTGGGGCCGCGGCGGCATCGAGGTGTCCGAACCGCCGGTGTTGTGGTTCATGAAGGAGACGGGACTCAAAGTCGCCCTCGACTGGTACTGGTGGCACAATGTGCCCTACGACACGTGCTATCCGTTCTTCTGGCCGCCGCGCGACGGCGAGGCGGCATTCCGTGCGTCGGTGGCGCGGATGAAGAAGGCGGGGGCCTTCGTGCAGGTCTACACCAACGGGATGCTCTGGGATTGCGACGATGCGCGTTTCCGCGAGGGCGGACTCGAGTCGGCGCAGTTCCGTGCGGACGGGAAGCTCTATTCGGTCGTGTACAATCCCTTCACCCGCCAGGCTCAGGCGCACATGTGCGGCGAAGCGCCGATCTTCCAGGAGAAGATGCGCGCGCTCGAGAAGAAGCTGGCGTCGACAGGCCTTGATGGCGTCTACATGGATATGATCAGCTGCGCGGCGAACGGTACCTGTTACAATCCGCGGCATCGCCATGCACCGGGCGGAGGACGAGCGATGACGGACGGCTATCGCGCGTATGTGCAGAAGGTGCACGAGGACAATCCGGGGTTCGTGCTGTCGTCGGGAGCGCCCAGCGAGGGTTATCTCGACCTCTTCGAGGCGTTCATCATGCTCTACTCCAGCTGGGAACGGAACGGACTCGGCACCTTGCCGCAGGTCGAACCCGTGCCGGCGGTGAGCGTGCTCTATCGGGGTGCGGCGGTGCTGTTCGGGTCCTTTGCGACGCCGGGCGGAATTCCCGGCTGGGATCCCCTGTGGGGTCCGAATCCCGACAAGCCCGAAGCCGAGCAGCAGGCGGCGAAGTATCCGGACCAGTTTGCGGTCGAGTTCGCGCGCGGTGCGGTGTGGGGCGTACAGCCGATGGTCCACAACTTCCTGATGCGAGACGTGGCGAATCCGCGTCTGAAGGGCGAGATCGAATTCATGAAGACGACGGCGAAGTTCTGGCATGACCATCGCGACTTCCTCTTCGACGGCGAGATGCTCGTGCCGGCGAAACTCGCGTGCGCGACGCAGCGTGCGGACTTCCTCAACGCGAGCTCGTACAAGCGTCCGCACCAGAGCTGGACGATTACCCAGCCGGCGTTGCCGGTCGTCTTCCACAGCGGATGGCGGGCGAAAGACGGACGTGAGGCGGAGATTCTCGTCAACTGGTCGCGTGCGGCGCAGGCCTACCGTCTCGAACGGAACGGGCGTGTGTTTGAAGGGAACCTCCCCGCCCGCACATGGATGGTCATCCCGCTTGGCACGCAGTCGCGGTGACAGATGCCGAATGAAATCGAATTCGGTACGTCAAGAATACACCCCTTGTATCAACCCACCGCCGGTAGGGCGCGTTCTCCGAACGCGCCGCAGAGTCGATCCCCCGAAAATCCCCGTCAATCCCATTCCTCCATTCGCCCATTCGCCCATTCGACCATTCGCCCATTGCCTCATTCGCCCATTCGACCATTCGCCCATTCGAACATTTGAATTTGTGACATCTTTATCAAGTAAAAAACTCGTAAAATTCGATTGGCGTGTAAGAAATCCTTTCGTGCTTCGTTTTCTATAATGAAAACACCAAAGAAAAGGAAGGATACGATGAAGGAAAAGCCCTCTTTGATTGATCTGCTGCCCCGACATGGCGTCTGCCA
>JAZUGW010000156.1:0-5528 GCA_045641465.1 Kiritimatiellia bacterium
TTCACATCCGCCACACGGCCGTTTTCGAAATTGCCGAACCGCGCGGAGACCACCTTCACCGACTGGCTCTCGGGCAGGAACTCCTGCGCGAGCAGACGGATGATCGAGCCTTCCAGGCGGTCCTCTTCGGGGAAACGGTTGAGCAGGTCGAGGAGCGCCGGCAGATCCTGCTTCGCCGAACACAAGTACGCCAGGCACTTGAAGACGTCTTCCCGCCGACGCGTATCCTGCGTCGTCTTCGCGAACGCAATCAGCTGCGGCAGCACCGCCCGCGCCCGACGCTCGCCGAGGAGCGTGGCCGCCAGACGCGCCTTCTTCGCATCAGGACCCTGCGTGACCAGATTCAAGAGCCGCCCGTCGAGCTGCGCATTCGGGAACGCCGCCAGCTGACGATGCGCGACCGACGCCGCTTCGCCAACGCCCAGCGCCGCCGCAAGCAAGGGCTCGATCTGCGCCGTCTCGCCGCGCTGCACCGCCGTCTTCGGAGGAAACGCCGTCACCGCCGCCGTCGCCCCGGCATAACCATCCGGCACCGGATTCGCACGAAAGGCCCGCACATGCGCGACCGCCGTCCGACGAGTTCCCGTCACCTTCGACTCGGCCGCCGCAAGCGCCGCATCCGCTTCCTTGCCCGGAATGTTCTGCAGCCCGTACAGCGCCGCATGGAAGAGAGCCGGCTGGGCCGCATCCGTCAGACGCGCCGCCAGCACGGGTACGCTCGCAGCCGTCCCGCGATGCATCAACTCCTGGCAGGCCGTCACCTGGTCGGAGACCGCACCCTTGCGGACAACCTCCAGCAGCTGCTGTTCGGTCATCTTGTACGCGGCCTCGCCTTCCAAACCGGCCATCGCCGAACCCGCCACCAGCAACAGTGCCGCCAGCAGGCTCCGATTCAGAATTTCAAAATCTCTATTCTTCATTTGCGCACCTCGCAAGATTCTCAGATGATTTCCCAGCCCTGCCGCGGCGTACGCGCGAGCATGCGGTTTGCTTCGTCATCGTTGATGAAACGCTCCTTCACCGGATCCCACCGCAGATCGCGTCCGAGCCACTGCGCGATGTTCGCGCAATGCGTGCTCGTCATCGAACGGTGCATGAGAACCGCATTCGCCACCGTCTTGCCGCGCGTCTTGCAGGCATTGAAGAACTGGCGCATGTGGTTCTCGGTCGTATAGCCCGTACGCAGACAGTAGTCCGCCAGGATCTTGTTGTAGTCCGCCAGCAACGACGGACGCGACACGTCAGGGCGCGTATAGCCGTCCGCGCACGACACCCAGCCTTCCGTACCCACATAGCGCACGCCGCATGTCCCACGCCAGCCACGCTGTTCGGCGACCATCTCCTGTCCGTTCGCGAAACGCAGGGACAGGCCGTTCGGCTCCGCCTTGTGCACACACGGATAGAACACCGGCGACGTCGCCTCCATGCCGAGCGCATCGTGGCACTGCGCGTAGGTGTGGCTACACCAGTCGCCGATGATGCTCGTACCGAAGTCGTAGAAATGCTGCCAGGCGCCAAGATAGTATGAGTTGTACGGATGCCACGGACACGGCCCCAGCCACGCATCCCAATCCACCACGTCCTTCGGCGGTTCCGGCTGGGCCGGCAGCCATGTGCGCTGCAGGAAGAGCGGCGTGCCGAAGTAGAGATGCGCATACACTTTCTTCACTTCGCCGAGGCGCCCCAACCGCAGCAGTTCGTTGCAGACAATGAAGTTCGGTTCGCTCAACCGCTGCAGGCCCGCCTGGTAGACGCGGCCGTACTTCGCCGCCGTCGCCACCACCGCCTGACCTTCGTGCACCGTCATCGCGGACGGCTTTTCACAGTACACGTCCTTGCCCGCGCGCATCGCCAGAACGGACATCGGTGCATGCCACCGGTCGCCCGTCGCAATGTAGACGCAGTCGATGTCCTTGCGCGCCAGCAATTCCCGCACATCGATGTAGACCTTGCAGTCCTTGTTGCCGTAATGACGGTCGACCATGTTCTTGATGCGCAAACGACGCTCTCGGCGCACATCGCAGTCTGCGACGAACTGGATGTCCTTCTCCGCCAGCGCCCAACCCGGCAGCACCCCGCCGCCGCGGCGGCCGATGCCAATGCCCGCCATCACCAGTCGATTGGACGGCGCGACCTTGCCATCAAGGCCCAACGCGGACGCGGGTACGAACGTCGGCAACGCAGCCGCGCCCAACCCCGCCAAAAACGAACGACGTGAAATCTGAATTGTTTTCATAGGAATTCCTTTGTGTCACGATGATCACGGTTTCACACGGTTGCCATTCTCCTGCACAGGAACATTCGCGCCCGTCAGCTTACGGAGGAGTTCAAGCTCCTTCGGGTTGTAGGGCGTGTGGTCGGCATGGAAAAGATCGTGTTTCCAGCGCCCCGTGTACGGCGGCTTGTCGGCGCAGTAGCCGAACGGCAGATGGGTCTGCGTCTTGCCGTTCACGAGGCCCCACATCATGCAGCCGACACCCCTCTCCTTGTAGATGCCCAGGCAGTGTTCGATGTCGCAGTCGCCGTAGCGGAGGAACCATTCGGTACAGACCATCGGACGCCCCAGCTTCGAGAGTTCGTCGATCATCGCGCGCGTCCGCTGCGCGTTGCTGTAGCAGTGGTAGGAGATGATGTCGCTTTCGCGCGCCACCAGCCGGTTCAGCTGCGCATTGCCATTCCAGCGGCCCACCGTGAGCGGCTGCGAGGGATTGACGGACCGCGCCCACACGAAGCACTTCTTCACAAGCGCCAGCGAATACTTCGAATAGCCGCCCATGCCGTTGACGGGCTCGTTGTAGAGGTCCCACGCGAAGATGCGCGGATCGTCCTTGTGGGTGGAGATGAGATCCTTCACGTACTTTTCGAGCTTGCCGTGCGTGCGGTGGTCCACGACCATCGTGTAGCCGGGCGACGGCGTCCAGCCCCACATGTTCCAGCCGATGAGCGGATCGGTCTGCTTGCCGAGCGTGGGTTCGGTGGCGAGGCCGAACGAGCAATCGTCGAACAGCGTGGGCATCACCTTGAGCTTCGCCTCGTCGGCGAGCTGAAGATACTTCTCGAACGCCTTGTGGAACCACACGGGGTCATGTTCGTAGACCTTGTACTGGATGAAGATGCGCACGCAGTTGAAGCCGAGTCCGGTCGCGAGCTTGAACTCGTCCTTGATCACATCGGGCGAGAACGTCTCCTCCTGCCAGATCTCCGTGTCGTTGATCGCATTGGCGGGCACGTGGTTGAAACCGCAGAACCACGGATTGGACTTCCCCCAAGCCTGCGCACGCGCAATCGACCAGCGCCGAGGCCCCGCCGCCACCGGATCGTCGGGCGCACGGAACGTGCCGCCGCCCGCATTCGCAAAGAACTTGCGCGTGACGCGATCGTAGAGACCGACCGCGCGGTCGCCCAGACGACGCGCCGGCACGAAGTCGCGCAGAATCTCGCCAGAGTCCTGGCCGATCTTCATCGCATAGAGCCGGAACTCGCCGCCCGTGCTATGCTGCGAATTGCACTTGAAGAGCCAGAGCGGATGGTGCGAGGACGACGACCGGTCGGTCGCAAGCGCGCAGAGTTCCTTGCCGGCGGCGTCGAAAAGACGCGCCTTGCTGTCCGCGCCCAACACGAAACGGTAGTCGCGCTCTTCGGTGGGATCCATGCCGATCAGATTCCACATCGGCCCCGGTTCCCTGCCCGTGTTGCCGAAGAAGCGGAAGTGTTCGTTCTGGAGGATGAAGAGGAACCCCTTGGGGTCCCACACGTTCTTGCCGAAGAACGTCGCCCCCTGCGAATAGAGGCAGTGGCCGAACGACAGATCGACCGTCGTCTTCGCTCCGGCGTCCACGCCGGTGTCGATGTACTGTTCGCCCGTGGACTCGATCCACGCGAGCGGCGCAAAGCCCTCCGCCAGTTTTTCTGCGGCAAACGCGCTTCCCATCAGAACGGCGACCGTCGCCGCCAACATGCACTTCGTCATTTTCATCTCACTTCACCCCCGTTGCTTTCTTGATGATCTCGAGGTCCTTCACATCGTAGGGCGTGTGGTCGGGCCGGTACAGGTCGTGCTTCCAGGGCCCTTTGAAGTTCGGCGTGTAGACGCCGTTGGGCAGGTGCGTCTGCGACTTGCCGTTGACGAGTCCCCAGATCATGCTGCCCACGCCCGTTTCCTTGTAGATGGGAAGGATGTTCGGGATGTCGCAACCGTTAGGGCGATAGAGCCATTCGGTGCAGATGACAGGGCGTCCCAGCTGGACCATGTCCTTCAGCACCTTCCGCGTGCCGTCGGCAGGCTGATAGCAGTGGAACGTGATGATGTCGCTTTCATTCAGCACGATGTCGTTGACCCCCTTGTCGTTGTTCCAGCGGCAGACGGTCAGCCGCTGCGAGGTATTGATTTCACGCGCCCACTTGAAGCACTTCTTCACGAGCGCGAGCGAATGCCGGCTGAAGCGGCCCATCGCGAACGTCGGCTCGTTGTAGAGGTCCCACACGAAAATGCGCGGATCGTCCTTGTGATGGAGGATCACCGACTTCACGTATTCCTCGAGCCTGCCGTGCGTACGGGAATCGGCCACCATCGTGTGTCCGGGCGACGGCACCCAGCCCCACATGCCCCACCCTGGCAGCGGCTCGGTCTGCTTGCCGAGTTCGGGATCGGTCGCGGGACCGAACTTGCAGTCGTCGAACAACACCGGCATCACCTTGAGCTTCGCCTCGTCGGCGAGCTGCAAGTAGCGCTCGAACGCGCGCAGGAACCACACAGGGTCGTCCTCGTACACCTTGTACTGCAGGAAGATGCGCACGCAGTTGAAGCCGAGATCCGACGCGAGCTTGAATTCCTTGCGCAGAACCTCGGGCGAGAAGCCGCCCTTCTGCCAGATGTCGACGTCGTTGATCGCGTTCGCGGGAATCTGGTTGAATCCGCAATACCACGGATTCGCCTTGCCCCAGGCCTGCGCCCGTTCAAGCGTCCAGCGCGCACCCGGCGCCGCCAGCGCCATCGCCGCCGCGCAAAGCACAGCGACAAACACTGTCTTCTTCATGTTTTTCATTTGATTTCCTCTGCGGACATTATACCATAATTCCCAAACCTGCGGAAGTTCGCCTTACTGGAGTTCCCATTTTTCAAACTCCTGCGCGCTGAACGCCACCTGTACCCTGTCCGTCCGTGTGGGTGGAGGCGAGGAACGGGACGACTCGCGCGCAGGACACCCATTTCGTTTAATGTTTCCTCAAGGTTCTCGCACGGCATCGATCCAGCGGACTGATCTTCGTACGGGCAGCGGATTGATGAGCTGTCCGTTGCGATTGTATCGGATTTTACCGTCGAAATCGCCCCTTTTCCCCGGTGTCCAAATGTAGCCGGGTTTGGGTTCATAGCGCAACGGCTTTCGATCGTAGGGATCGAGCGGCACGGCGGGCAGGATTGCGGGGACAAGCTCTTCGAGCCGGGCCGGTAAATGTCCTTTCTGCCCGCGATAGACCTTGCAGGCGAGCAAGACGCGTCTCGCGCGCAGATTGAAGAGCGATTCATA
>JAZUGW010000157.1:0-6956 GCA_045641465.1 Kiritimatiellia bacterium
CGTCTTGTCAATGAATTACGATTGGGCGAGGGCGTTGTAGCCACAACGGTTTTCGGCAAATACTGCGTATGCCGAAGGCATCTGCGTACTTCATAAGGCCTTGAAAGGCAAAAGGCGACCCACACTTATGCCTGAAGAGCCAAAAAACAGGGTTAAGCGCGCCGCACCGATTTAATGGTGCCCGCGCCTGCCGAAAAATCGCTCTTGCGCTTCTTGGGATCATGCGGCAGGAAGCCGCAGGCCGCCGGCATCACCGTGGCAAGTGACACGAGAATGGCCGGCACACGCAGGGGACAGTCCCCGAACGCGTGAATCACGACCACGGCGATTGCCAGAAAAGTCCAGAATACCGGCGGTTCCACGACAAAGATCGTCAATGTCGAAGCCCCCATGCTGGCTCTCGCCACCGCCAACGCCTTCTGCGTAAGATGCCGCCATGTCCGCATCCACGGCGCAGCCAGCAACACGAAGCAGGTCAACAAAATGCCCGCACCTACCATGCCGAATTCAGCCAAGTACTGCAGATAGTCATTGTGCACGTTGGCACCGCCTTCCTTCTGCAGATTCTTCTTGTCGGCCGGCGTCATATAGGACAGGCAGAAATGCCGATAGCCCCAACCGCCAACGCCAAAGAACGGGAAGTCGCGCATCATCGCCGTCGCCACGCGCGTGTGGTACTGTCCCTTGCCCGTGACACGATTCGAGGTCGACAACACATTCACCGTACGAAGTTCGCGTCCAACCTCCGGCGGCGCGTACACGAACACGGCACCCGCCAGCACGAACAACAGGACGCAAGCCGTCACCGAATGGCGGAAACGCAACCCGCGACGCCAGCCTTCACCTGAAAAAGCGCGCATCACCGAATAGACGACGAAAACAAACGTCATCAACACGGAAAGCGACATCGCCGCACGGCACAACGACGCCAACACCGCACAGAAATTGAGCGCCACCAGCAGAACCGGATAGTGTGCACGGACGTAAGGATGTGAAACGCTTTCGTCCAGGTCGCGTTCTTCGACGCGCACCATCGCCTGACACCAGAGTCCGAGCGACAGCACATAGGTAAAGGCAAAGAACGATCCCGCGTCGTTCGGATAGCCAAACACCGAAAAGAAATGGATCGGCCGCGCCACCTCGCCCCAATAGGGGAACTTGGCACCGAACACCAACTGGATGAAACCAAAGAAGGACAGCGCAGCGCCATTCCAGACGAGTCCTTCGAAGAAGGCCCGCTTTCCGCTCTTCACCAGCCCATGCCGAACCCCCAACGCCACGAGGAACAACGGCCCAAACCACCAGAGAAGACCGGCGTGCTCCTTCGGATTCACGCAGAACGGCAGAAAACGAAACGGCGGGAACGGA
This sequence comes from Kiritimatiellia bacterium, assembly GCA_045641465.1. Lineage (GTDB taxonomy): Bacteria > Verrucomicrobiota > Kiritimatiellia > RFP12 > UBA1067 > RUG572. The sequence goes on from JAZUGW010000157.1 coordinate 1,369, forward strand.
TTCTCGCCCGCTTCGATCTTCTGCCAGTCACAGGTGGGGCAGAGGGCGACATTGAACAGCGGGATCACCAAATAAAGAAGAAAGGCCACAGCTGCCCAAAAGCAGGGGTCTTTCACAAAACCCTTCAGAACGCGCTTGATCGAGGAATCCCACGCCTCTTTGTCATGTCGCTGAGGGAACAGGAAAATACCGATCAGACAGGCAAAGCAAGCCCAAGGCATGACTTCCGCAAGTGTCGCCGCCCGCGTCCCGCCATAGGCCCAGGTAAAAGCCAAGACGGGGACGGAAATCAGCAACAGGGAAAGCGCGTTCAGCATAGCCGATTAAAGCGAATGCCCGAGATAGTTGCCCGGTTCATCCTCCGGGTCGTCACCACGGCGACGACGGTACCACGGCGAATCCGGATTGTCAATCGCCCCGCGCGGGACCGTGCCCAGCGTCTCCTGATCAAGGCCACGCTCGGTCTCAATCGGCTTCGGTCCCGTCACGTCACGCGCGTTCTTCACGCGCAGCTCGCTGCCGACAAGCAGATTGCCGAGTTCCGGCGACTTCATCGGATGCAGATTCTGATGCGGCGGCTCTTCGCCTACAAAACCCGCCTCGAAGATCGGCTGGTAGGACGGCGGCTTGCCGTCGTCGCCCATCGCCGCCGGCACCCACTTCGTACGCGCCAGCACCTCCGAACCCGTGAGCACATAGAACATCAGCTGGTCGCGCAGATCCTCCGGCTTGCCACCGCTCGCCTTCAGGAACGAAATCACCGCGAACGCACTACGCGCACCCGGGAAACGCGCCGTCGAAATCTGGCGCAGACGGCTGTTCACACGCAACAGCGTCGCCGCTGCGAATTCAACAAACGAATCGTCCTTTTCGTTGAGATTCAACATCTTGCGCGTGAAGACTTCCGTCGCGAAACCGTCCGTAATCGTCGGCAACGCCTCCATCGGCGCCGTCGCGAACACTTCCGCGATCACAAGCTTCTTGTCGGCATCCTTCGCCGCACGCACGGCATCGCGGTTGAGAGCGTACACCGTCTTGATCCGCTTGGCCTTGGCTTCAGCCGTCTCGTCCTTGTCCTTCTCCTCCTTCGTGAAGGTCTGGTTCATCGAACGCACAAGATTGACCTTGTCGTCCTTGTCAAGCTCGAGAAATGCCGAGTTCAGAAGGCCCTTGTCCTGCTCCGCCGCGCCAACAGACAGCACAGCGCAGAACGCCAGCATCAGAATTTTTCCTGCATTCATCATTATTTGTTCCTCTTCGTTTTTTCTCGCCTAGTCCACCTAGCAGTCGTATATTATACCACAATTCTGCGACGAGTGGTAATATGAAAATCGTTCAATTACATAGACGGAAAATCCGTTTGTCCAACGGCCGTCTCTTCAAGGAACGACGAAACGGCATCGACCACCTCGGCCACCGTACGGATCGTTGTGAGACGACGGCGCAATTCGGCCGATCCGGGACGTCCGTTGAAATAACGAAACAGGTGCGTGTGCAAAATGACGGAAATGAACCCGTCGACACTCGGGATATGGTCGCCCGGGAAGTTACGGACGAGCTGTTCGCGAAATGCGTAGAGATTCGCGAGATGGTCCTTGAAAGCCGCATTCTGCAGGGCCCGCCGGCGTGCAGGCGCTTCCAGCACTTCGGCGCTCTCGGGATTGCGCAAATCCGAAAACAGCCAGGGATTCGCCAGCGCGGCGCGCGCGATCATGATCGCCGCCACGCCCGTTTCCGCCATCCGCGCGGCCGTCTCGGGATTGTAGACGCCGCCATTGCCCGTGATCGGGATGTGCGCACGCTGGACGACTTCCGCCAACAGGTCGTAGTGGACGGGTCCGCCGTGCATCTGCGACGTGAAGCGTCCATGCAACGTGAACCCCGCGCAGCCGGCCGTCTCGGCCGCATCGAGCAGCTCGAAGAGCTTGACATCGTCCGGACGCGGTCCCGGACGCGTCTTGAGCGTCACGGGCAGATGCGTTTCGCGCTTGATCGCCACCAGACAATCGTGAATCTTCTGCGGGTCGGGAATGAGCGCCGCGCCGGCACCTTCATGCACGATCTTCGGCATCGGACATCCCGCGTTCAAGTTGATTTCCACAAAACGGTTCAACTTGTCGGCTTCAGCCGCCGTCACCGCCAATTCGTCCGGATTAGATCCGAACAGTTGGCACCCGACCGGACCTTCCCCCGGCATCACTTCCATCAGCTGGCGCGTGGGCGACGAGCCGTGGGCGATGCCGGCGGCGCTCACCATCTCCGTATAGACGAGATCCGCCCCGCGCTGCCGACAGACAAGGCGGAACGGCGCCGACGTAAATCCCGCCAGAGGTGCGAGCACGTACTTCACGTGAAAACGCGCGTGCATTTGTTAGATGGCGGCCGCCTCGCCAAAGAGGCGACGCTTGAGCGTTTCCTGATTGCGCGTCAACGAGAATGCCGTCTGTTCCGTAATGCAACCGCCACGCAGCAGATCGGCCAACGACTCTTCGATCGAGCGCATGCCCAAGGCACTGCCCGTTTCGATCATGCCCGAAATCTGGGCCGTACGGCCCGTGGCGATCAGATTCGCCACACCGCTCGTGTTCACAAGCACTTCCGGCACCACCCACCGGCGCTCCCCATCGGCGGACGGCACCAAACGCTGCGCGATGACGCCGCGCAGGCAGAGCGCGAGCTGGTGGCGAATCGTATTCTGCTCTTCGGCGGGATACACCGAGACGATACGCTCGACCACGCCCGCACAGTCCGTCGCATGCAGCGTGGTGAACACGAGATGGCCCGTTTCGGCCGCGCGAATGGCCGTGCGAATCGTCTCAAGGTCGCGGATTTCGCCCACGAGGATCACGTCCGGATCCTGTCGCATCGCCTCCACCAGGGCGTCGTTGAAGCTTTTCGCGTCACGTCCCACCTGGCGCTGGCTCACGAGGCAGCGTTCGCTCTTATGAATGAATTCGACCGGATCCTCGATCGTGATGATGTAGCCTTCGTGCGTGCGGTTGATGCCGTTCAGCAAGGTGGCGAGCGTCGTCGACTTGCCGCTGCCGGTCGGACCCGACACGATGACGAGGCCGTCTTTCTGCTTGCAGAACTCCGCCACGGAACGCGGCAGGCCGAGTTCGCTCATCGAGCGGAACGAGTTGTCGAGACGGCGCAACGCAATCGCCGTCGCGCTCGCCTCGCGAAAGAGGTTGAAACGATAACGCGAACCGTCCGGCGCCGAGATGGCGCCGTCGACCGAACCATCCTGCATCAAGGTGCGGCGCACGCGCTCCGTCCCGTCAGGACAGCCGAGCGGCAATGTCGCGAGTCCGAGTTCCATCGCAATCTCGTCGACCTGTTCGCCGTTGAAGACCATCAGGTCCGGACGCGGCGAGAGGCGCCCGCGCACGCGAAAGCGCGGCGGCTGATTCGTCGTAATGTGGATGTCGCTCGCACCGAGCTCACCGCACATCGCAAACAGACTCTCCAGAATCGGCAACATGTCAACGCCTCCCTTCTCGTGGAACTCGATTCGGCCTTATTTTCCCGCCGCGGCACGCACAATGGCTTCGTATTCGTCCGCCTGCTCTTCCATCGACTGCACCATCTTGAACTGCGTACGGCAGCGCACGAGATTGTGGTCTTCACACGTCGTATGGAAGTAGACGTCGCCGGCAAGATAGTCCGTAAGGAAGCGGATGCCGATCGTGAACGTGATGAGCCGCCCCGAGAACGCGAGGTTCGTAAGCTCGTATTCATTGAGGAACTTTGCCTCCGAGAGATAGCCCTTCACGAGCTGCTCGAAATACTCCTTGCGCGAGAAGACCTTCGACAGGTCGCGTTCGTCTTCCGCCGCGGCCGCCGTCGACGTACGCACCATGTCGCCGAAGTCGTAGAGCGCGCAACCCGGCATCGTCGTGTCGAGGTCGATCACCGCCACGCCCTCGCCCGTCACATCGTCGAGCATCACATTGTTGATCTTCGTGTCATTGTGGGTGATGCGCTCGGGAATCTTGCCGGCGGCCATCAGGTCGAGGATGCGTCCCGCTTCGGCGCGATGCGCATCGACGAACGCCATTTCCGCCGCCACGTCTTTGAGACGGCCCTTCACATCGGCCTTCGCCGCGGCATCGAGCTGCGCGAGCCGCGCACGCGTGTCGTGGAAATGCGGAATGATGTCGTGCAGACGCGGTTCCGGCAGGTCCGCGAGATCGTTCTGGAACTTCGCAAACGCCTGCGCGACCTTGAAGGCCTGTTCGGGCTTCTCGATCAGATCGTAGGTGCGCGCCCCTTCGATGAACGCGTACTGGCGCCACGGATTCGAATAGTCGAGCACCGTCAGCGTGCAGCGCGGATCGTTCGGATACTTCGCGCGGATATGCTCCGTCACGCGCGCGATGTTCTCCATCAGCGCATCCGCATCCGGAAAGATCGACGTGTTGATCTTCTGCAAGATGTAGCGCGGTCCTTCCGGACACGTCACCAAATACGTTTCATTGATGTGGCCGCTGCCATAGCGTTCGATTGTCGGTGTCATTTTCTCATCCTCCAGCTTTTCAACATTTTAACTTTTCAACTCATCACGGCGTACGCATACCGATCATGCCCCGCATAGTCCTTTTCAATGCGGATGTCATTGAATCCGGCCTCGAAGAACAGCTTCTGCAGGGCGGGTCCCTGTTCGTCGCCGATTTCGAAGAACACGCCCCCGCCCGGCTTGAGCAGATTGAGCGCATCGCCCACAAGGCGTTCGTAGAAGTCGAGACCCTCGCGTCCGCCATCCAGCGCGTTGCGCGGCTCGAAGTCGCGAATACGCGGATCGAGCGTCTCGCAGACGGCGGTCGGAATGTACGGCGGATTCGACACGATCACATCCAGGGATGCCGGTTCGTCGAAGTCGTCCAACCCATCCGTCACCGCGAACTTCACGCGGTCCGCAAGGCCGCACCGCACCGCATTCTCCTTCGCGAGCGCGATCGCCTCCGGCGAAATGTCGAGTCCCAGAAACGACGCCGCGCCCGCGAACTCCTGCGCCAGCGAAAGGATGATGCACCCCGTGCCCGTTCCCACGTCGACCACACGCGGCACGACCCCGTCGTCGAAACTGCGCAGGAACTTCAGCACGCGCGTCACCAGCTCTTCCGTTTCCGGCCGCGGAATCAGCGCACGCTTGTCGCATCCAAGCGTCAACGTGCGGAAATCCCACTCGCCAAGCACATACTGGATCGGCTCGCCCTTCACCAAACGCGCCATACCGCGCCGCATGGCCTCAAGGTAGCGTTCATCGGGCGTTTGCATCAAGTGCGGCGCGAGGAAACCTCGACCGCACTTCAGGAGACGCGCCACCAGCAGCTCCGCCGCCACCGACGCATCCGGCACACCCTTCGACGCGAGGTACTCCCCGCCGAGCGTGAGAATCTCGCTCCAGGTCTTCAAGGACTTTAGAACGGCAGATCTTCAGGATCGCCCGCAGGTTCCGCAGGCGCCGCCGCTGCGGCAGGCGCTTGCGCCGGCTGCGGAACCGGCTCCGTGGAGGAACCGTCCGCATTGAGCACGTCAATCCGCCAACCCGTGAGATCGGTGAAATAGCGCGTGCCGTTCGGACC
>JAZUGW010000158.1:0-18258 GCA_045641465.1 Kiritimatiellia bacterium
ACCGAAGAGCGAAGCTCGAAGGGAACCCGCGCGAAGCGCGCCCGAAGGGCCCGCAAGGGGGTGCGCCACAACGGTTTTCGGCAAATACTGCGTATGCCGAAGGCATCTGCGTACTTCATAAGGCCTTGAAAGGCAAAAGGCGACCCACACTTATGCCTGAAGAGCCATTAATTCACACGATCGTCTCTTGTTCGAATCTACAGACTATGAGATTTTTGAAGAGTGATTGAGGATTGCGAAGTACCTCCTCATTCTCTCCGTGCCTTCGTGTCTCCGTTTTCTCCGTGTTTTTGCGCCGCAGACAGGGTGACTAAAGGGAGACTTGGTGAAAAACTCATATGCGACCAATATTTGCCCCCTTCTCAACTTTATGCTATACTACACGCCATGAATCATAAACCATCCATCATCGTTGTCGGAGGGGGTCACGCAGGCGCCGAAGCTGCGTTGATTGCCGCCCGTATGGGCATCTCTACCCTCCTCATCACCGGTTTGAAATCCGCCATTGCCCGTATGCCCTGCAATCCTTCCATTGGCGGACTTGCCAAAAGCCATCTCGTTTTTGAACTTGATGCACTTGGAGGAGAAATGGGATTCAATGCAGATCTCACATCTCTTCAAGAAAAGACACTTAATACCAGTCGTGGACCCGCCGTTCAAGCTACTCGAGCTCAGTGCGATAAGGCCGAATACACCCTTCGAATGCAGCGCATTCTCGCCCAACAACCCAATTTAGAAATCCTCGAAGACGCCGTTATCGGAATCGAAACGCGTTCTTTAGAGACGAAAAACGGCATTCTCACCGCCCAATTGACAGGTGTCAAAACCGAAAACAACGGTATTATTCCCGCTTCTGCCGTTGTTCTCACGACTGGAACAACCCTTCGTGGACGCATCTTTATCGGTCCTGATTCCATACCTTCTGGAGGTGATGGACGACCCGCTGTTGATCTTTTAAGTCAGTCTCTCAAAGAGCTTGGATTTGAATTAATTCGCCTTAAAACAGGTACTCCGCCCCGTCTTAAAGCCTCTTCAATCGACTTTTCTAAGACAGTCGAACAACCCGGAGAACTCCATCCACCCTTCTTTTCTCTCCGTACTCGAGCTTATTTAGCTAATCAACAATCTGTTTCCACGTGGAAACAACATGATGCAAACCCCGTTCCCACAACTTCTAGTACTCGTAATTCGTCTGTTTCCACGTGGAAACAAAACCCGAACCTCCCCAATGTAAAGGAAAAATATGACAATTTTGTCGGTTTTCCATCATCCGAATCAGGCCAATTACCTGTTTCCACGTGGAAACAAACCCCTGCAGAGGTAAGCCGTGACACATTGGATGAACAGGTTGTTTCCACGTGGAAACACGATATATCGCATTCTCATACAGAATCTAATGGGAGTTCTACATCAGGAATGAGCATTGTTTCCACGTGGAAACAGTCTATTCAAAGCAATAAAATGGCCTCTGAATGGGAGCAAAACAACCTTGCACCATGGATGATTAACGAGCCCAGAATGTCCTGTTGGGCTAGCCATACAACGCCTCGTTCGCATGAAATCATCCGTGCACATCTCAGTGAAAGTTCTCTGTATGGTGGTTCGATTGTCGGTACAGGTGTGAGATATTGTCCATCGATCGAGGATAAAATCGTTCGCTTTTCCGAAGCTCAAAGCCATCATGTCATCTTAGAACCTGAAGATCGTGCAGGAACGATCATCTATCCAAATGGTCTTTCCAATAGTCTTCCGAAGTCTGTTCAAGAGGAACTCGTTCATTCTGTTCCAGGGTTGGAAAAAGCCGAATTTCTCGCGTATGCCTATGCAATCGAATACGATGGAATTGATGCGCGGGAACTCAAATACACCCTTGAATCGAAGCGCATTTCCGGACTCTATTTCGCGGGACAAGTCAACGGTACAACAGGGTATGAAGAAGCTGCGGCACAAGGTATCATGGCGGGTATCAATGCAGCCTTTGCCGTGAGAGGAGAAGAGCCGCTCGTGTTCAGTCGACAGGATGCCTATATCGGTGTGCTGATTGACGACTTGGTCACGAAGGGTACGGATGAACCTTATCGTATGTTTACGAGCCGAGCCGAACGTCGTCTCATACTCCGTCAGGACAATGCCCGCTATCGGCTGGCTGCTGCTGCTGATCGGGTAGGGGTTTTACCTCGTGAAATTCGTGAACAGACAAAACAGTTCATTGAAACGATCGAGTCATTTGAAAAGGGAAAACAAAAGAATCTTAAGCTCGCACTTGATGAATGGGAAAGGCGACAGAAGGATCCTGAAGAGAAGAGCGAACAGATGGGTGATCATTTAACATCCGAAGCTGGGTACGAAAACTCAAGCGATGAAGACGAAAGGGCGTTCATCCGAAACCTTCCCGATGCCGTCCTCGAACAGCTGAGCATACGATTCCGGTATCGTGGTTACATTGAAAGAGAGAACCTCGCCGCTGAACGGGCGAAGCGGGATGAAGCGACGGTGATCCCGAAATGGCTCGACTACGACAAGTGTCTGGCCGTCCGTTTTGAGAGTCGTGAAAAGTTGAAGAAGTTCCGTCCGGAAACACTCGCACAGGCCGGTCGTATTCCAGGCGTCAATCCAGCAGATCTCGCCGTACTTGCCATCATCATCAAACGTGGCCATCTGTGAGAAAACTGAAAAATTAGTTATGCGTCATTTGTGCTACCTGAAATTCTGTCTTTATTGAAAGTTAATTATTTGCTATAATTGGACCTATGAAAAACAAGATGTTTTTGGTGGGCGCTGCCATTTTGGCGGCGGCGGGTGTTTTTGCTGGTGATGCGGTTCCGGCATACCCGAATTTCAATATGCCGCGAGTCGAAGAGATGATGTTTCTGGTTCTCCAGATCGGTATCATCATTTTTGCTGCCAAGCTTGGTGGAGTTGTTGCTTCGTGGATGAAGCTTCCGTCTATTCTGGGCGAGTTGGCAGCGGGTATCGTGATTGGTCCGTGGGCATTGGGTGGCATTGGTTTTGGCGAGGGTGTTTTCAAATACGGACTTTTCAACGGCGGTGCGTTGAAAGCTCTCAACCAGGCTGCGTTTGGAGCGGACGGTGCGGCGGCACCGATCAAGGCCATGTTCGGAACGATGGCTGGAAATGGAACGATGTTCGATGCAACCAGTCCGGCGCTTTATGGTATTGCAACCCTGGCCTCTGTCATTCTTCTGTTCCTTTCGGGACTTGAAACCAACTTGAAGATGTTCCTCAAGTATTCGTTCGTAGGCTTGATGGTCGGCATTGGCGGTGTCGTCTTCTCATTTATTTTCGGCGATCTCTGCGCCGTCTATCTTCTTCCTAAATTCTTCGCGGCGCGTTTTGCCTATTTGGCGCAGATGCCACTTTCGCAAGCTTGGATGGATGCCGCTCCAATGTATATGGGTATTATGTCCACCGCCACTTCGGTGGGTATTACGGCGCGTATTCTGTCCGAGCGCAAGAAGATGGATTCCGAAGAAGGGGTGTCCATCATGGCTGGTGCCGTAATTGACGATGTGCTGGGACTCATCGTCCTCGCTATTGGCAATGGCATCATTGCGGCAACGATTGCGGCCAAGTCCTCCGCAACAGGAGCGTCGGCCGGTGTCCAGTGGGGTGCGATCGGCATGGTGGCCGTGAAGGCGTTTGCCGTGTGGTTGGGTGCCACGCTGGTTGGTGTGTTGGCGGCACGGAAGATTTCGTGGCTGTTGAAGCTTTTCAAGAATCCTCAGGCCATTGCCACGTTGGCATTTGGCTTGGCGTTGATCCTCGCCGGTTTCTTCGAGTACATGGGACTTGCGATGATCATCGGCGCGTATGTCACAGGACTCGCCCTCAGCCGTACGGATCTGAAGCACATGATTCAGGAAGTGCTGGCACCTGTCTACACGTTCCTCGTGCCGGTCTTCTTCTGCCTGATGGGCATGATGGTCGATTGCACGGCATTGATGTCGAAGCCGGTCATCTACTTCGGTCTCATCTATACCGTACTCGCCGTCTTTGCGAAAGTCATCGGGTGTGCGTTGCCGTCGCTCTTCTGCGGTTTCAATATCCTCGGGTCGCTGCGTATCGGTGCCGGCATGGTACCGCGGGGTGAAGTCGCATTGATCATTGCCGGACTTGGTTTGTCCAGCGGTTACCTTTCGCAGGAGATCTTCGGCATTGGCATTTTGATGACGCTCATTACCACGGTTGTTGCGCCGCCGGCTCTGATCGCGCTTTTCATGCCGCAGGCGCGGGGCGTGCGTCATCCGAAGGAATCGATGGTCGATTCGCGCCAGGTCGTGTTTGATCTGCCGGATAGCCAGGTCGCAAAAATCATGTTGCGTAAACTGGTCAACGAATTCCGTCGTGAAGGTTTCTATGCGATCCAATATGCGCACGAAGTCAACATGGCAATCTGGGAAGTTTCAATGAATGAAATGGAATTGACTTTCCAACGTGTCGGAAGCCAGATTCGGGTCGAATGCAATCCCGCTGAAGAAGCTGTCGTGAGCCAAGCCTGGATGGAAGTGGTGAGTCAGATCAATCTGCTGTCGAAAGTCATCTCCCAGCCGGTTATGAAAAAGAAAAATATGAAGGAACTGATCAAGAAGACGGAAACGGAACAGACAGGCAAGAGTACGGAAGCGAATGGCATTGTGCAGAACTTCGCCATGCTGCCGGCTTTCAAGGCCCATTCAAAGAAGGAAGCCATTGAAAAACTGTGTGAAATCGTTCAGGAAAAATTCCCGACGACAGTGAAAGACATCCAGGCTGTCAAGGAAGCCGTATTGATGCGTGAAGAGTCGATGCCGACCGGACTCGACAATGGCATTGCCGTGCCGCATGGTCGTACGGATGGCGTCAACCACATCGTCGGTGCGGTTGCAGTCGTCGACAACTCTGAAAATGAAAACGGCATCATTCCGGATTGGGAAACCATCGACCACTCGAAGATTCAGATCATTGTGTTGACACTGGTTCCTGAATCGACGCCGGGTCCCTATCTGCAGGTCATGGCCTACATCAGTCGCGTCATTCATTCAAATGATGGCGTCGAAGCGCTCTTGGCGTGCAAGACCGAAGAAGAAATGCGTGCATTCTTCCGTAAAGCCCGGTAAGAAGGTCTTAAAAAGCTATCTTGTCCTGGTAGGGCGCGCTCGGAGAGCGCGCCGTATTATCGGATAGTTGAAATAAAAAAGAAAAACGCATTAAAAAGAATTGCAGTTGAATTACGACTTGGTTTACAAGCGCCTCTCTATCCAAGTTATCAACACTGAGTTGTTGATAACTTGTAGACATAATTAGATTTCTTCTTCGTGGCTTTTCGCCGAAAATATGATTCAATATTAGCTGGAATTTTGGACAGAAAAGGTTTTGGTTGAAATGGAAACAAACAGTAAGAACTCCGCGCTCTGGACGGCTATCGTTCGGCAGGTCAAAAATCTGCTGCCGACTGAAATGGAACGAAGCCGGATGGACCGCTATTTTCCGCTGATGCATGCGCCTCGGCTGGAAGGCAATGCCTATTTGATCGAAGTCGACGAGCAGATTCAAATTGAAATGTTCAACGAACTGTATGAGCAGCTTATCAATGAAGCGCTTCAAATGAATCAGCTCGAAGGCGTCAAAGTCAAATTCATCATCAATGCGGCCAAGCAATCAGGTGAACCGACGCCATTGCCGCCACAGATCTACCATCCCGTTCAGACCGTTCAGCAAACACAGGCGATTGTACATGGCATGCCCAATGCCACGCCCTTGCATGAAAACTATACGTTCAACAACTTCGTGCAGGGTCCATCGAATTCGTTTGCCTATGCAGCCGCGAAAGCCGTTGCGAAGGGACCAGGACGGACCTCGTACAATCCGCTTTTCATCTACGGAGGCACCGGACTCGGTAAAACGCATCTAATGGAAGCAATCGGACATTACGTGCTTCAGCATTCACCCGGACTTTCCGTTTGCTGTCTCACATCCGAAAACTTTCTGAACGAATATGTCAATGCCGTAGCCAACGATGCGATGCCTGCTTTTCGTGAACGCTATCGGAAAGCGGATCTCATTCTGCTCGACGACGTACAGTTCATGGCTGAAAAGAAGCAATTCCAGGAAGAGTTCTTCAACACGTTCAATTCGCTGATGCTCAAACAAAAGCAAGTGGTCATGACAAGCGATGTCGCGCCCAAAGACCTCAAAGGGTGCGAAGAGCGTCTGACCGGACGCTTCCAGCAGGGCATGGTCGTGGAAATCGAATCGCCTTCCTACGAAACGCGCTTGGCCATTCTGAAGTCAAAGGCCGTCAACCAGCGACATCTTGTGCCGGAAGAGATTCTGAAATTCATCGCCGAAAACATCCGTTCACATGTGCGAGCCATTGAAGGGGCGCTCAATCGAATCATCACCTTTATGGATCTCAACGCCGATCTGCCGTTGACCATTGAAATCGCCCAGCACTTGCTCAAAGATTCAATCGAAGAGGAAAAGGTCATCAAAGACCTGACAGTCGACGAAATCATGCGCACGGTTGCGTTTTCGTACAATGTGAAGATCGACGAGATCTTGTCCAAGGAACGTACGCAGACGCTCGTCACGCCGCGTCAGGTCGCCATGTTCCTTTCCTGCAAGCTCACGACGAAGTCCTTGCCGGAAATCGGCGCATCCTTCAATAAGACCCACGCCACCGTCTATCATGGTGCGCAGACGATCCAGAAGCGTCTTGACGTGGAAGTGGAACTGAAGAAGAAAGTCGAAGAAATCACTGCCAAACTGGGACGTAAACTTTCGGACATTATGAACTGACAAGTTGTAGAAAGATGTGTCACAACCTGTTGATAAAGAGACCGGTTATCGACACATTTCCAATGACAGCTGAAATGTCAAAAAGCATCGACAGTCGCTCGACAGATTTCTCAACAACATCAAAACGGACTTAAGCCAGTAAAACAAGGGAAGCACAACGTTATCTACAGTATGAACAGCCCTAATATTATTATTATTCTATACTTTACTTATGCAGTATAAATAGGGTAGAATATTAGGTGACGTTTCACAAGTGTGGAACACGTGCAGCCAAAAGGAGTTGTCATGAAGTTCAAAATCGTACGTTCAAAATTTCTTGAGAGTCTGAAGAAGGTTCAGAACATCGTCGCGACCAAGGGTTCGATGATGATTATCCAGAATGTCCTGATTGAAGCGAAGGACAAGCAACTCTTTTTGACGACGACTGATTTGGACATTTCGATTCGTTCAGTCGTTCCGTGCGAGATCGAGGAGGAAGGTTCGAGCACGTTGCCGGCGAAGCTTCTGGTGAATGCGATTTCAAAGTGCGTGGAAGGTCCGGTTGAAATTTCCATCGACGCAAACGACCGTGCGCAGATTACAGCCGGTTCCGCGCTCTTCACGTTGAGTGGCATGTCCGTCATCGACTTCCCCACGTTGCCGGAAGACCAGAATTCGTTCGAGTATGTGGTCGACCAGATCATCCTGCGCGACATGCTGCACAAGACTTCCTATGCGGCTTCGCAGGATGATACGCGCAAGACGCTGAAGGGCGTTTTGATGAGCTTCAAGGAAGGGAAGCTGACGATGGTCGCCACGGATGGTCGTCGTCTCGCGCTCGCCGAGCACGATGTGGATTTCCCGCCGGAACAGACGCGCGATATCATTCTGCCCTCGAAGGTCGTGTCGGAACTCCAGCGTTCGCTCACGAATGACGGGGAAGCGCGCATCTCGATCGAGAAGTCGCAGATCTCGTTCAACCTGGGCGATACGCGCCTTTATTCAAAGCTGCTGGACGAAATCTATCCGAACTACCGTCAGGTGATTCCGGGTGAACTGAACGAGCGCGTGGTGATCGATCGTCAGCTGTTGTTGGCGGCGTTGGATCGTGTGAGTGTGATGACGATGGATGAATCGAATTCGACGAAGTTGACGTTCGATTCGAACGAGCTGACCGTTTCGTCCGCCGCATCGGATGCGGGTTCGGCGCGTGATATTGTGCCGGTCAAGTATGATGGTCCGCACATCGACATCGTTTTCAATCCGGGCTATGTGATGGATCCGCTCAAGGCAATCGACGACGATGAAGTGACGATTGAACTCAATGACGGCAACTCGCCGGCGCTTCTGAAGTGTTCGACGCCGTTCCTGTATGTGATGATGCCGCTGCGCATCAACTGAGTTTTGAGTGAAAGAAAGAACAAGTGAAGAGCTGAGAACATTCAGCTCTTCCTTTTGTAATGTATCAGCGGACTCAAAGGGTGGCCGCTGTGAAGGAGAAGAGAGATGAAGATCTGGACAGATAAAAAGTATCCAATTATTTTGTCTTGTGCGAAATGCCTGTCCCCCTGGGTTGAGAAGGAAGTCACCGAACTCGGTTATCGTCCGATTGACATTCAGGACAATGTTGTTGTCGTTGAAGGCAACATGCGCGATGTTTTCAAGTTGAACCTCCGTTTGCGTACTGCGCATCGCGTGCTTGTGCCTTTGCTGCGCGTAAGGTGCCGTCATGTGCGGGAGCTCTACGACCAGGTCGCCTCCATCGATTGGGAAAATCTTCTGGATCCGGATGGCTATGTGTCCGTGTCGTCTGTCGTCCACAATAATTCCGTGCGCGATACGCGTTTGCCGTCCTTGGTGACAAAGGACGCCATTGTGGACCGCATGCGTCTGAAATGCAATCGCCGCCCTGATTCAGGAGCGGACAACGATCGCGGAGCCGCCGTCTTCCTGCATTGGGAGGACCAGCGCGTCATCATCTATCTTGATACGAGCGGTACGCCGCTTTCCAAGCGTGGCTATCGTAAGATTCCAGGATCTGCGCCGATGCAGGAAACATTGGCGGCCGCTTGTATCGATGCGATGAAGTGGGACCGTAAAACGCCCTTTATTTCGCCGATGTGCGGTTCTGGAACACCGGCCATCGAGGCGGCCCTTGCCGCCATAGGACGCGCACCAGGGTCCCTTCGTTCGCATTTTGCGTTTATGTCCCTCAAGGGCTATCAACAGATCATCCCGAACGAGAAGGCGCCCCGTGTCGCGCCGCGTCAGCGTTTTGGTGCGACGCCGGAGCAGATCTGGAAGGAAATGGTCCTAGAGGCGGCTGAACAGGAAAATACAACGAATCTGCCGCCGATCATCGCAACCGACATTTCGCCGGAGGCTGTGGCCAATGCGCAGATGAATGCGCATGCGGCGGGTGTTCACAACTACATCCAGTTCAGTTCGTGCGATTTCGGCGACACGCCCATTCCGGAGAATTTTGAGACGACGGCCAAGTATCGTGGCTGCGTGTTCTTCAACCCCGAATACGGCATCCGTTTGGGCGATCCGGAGGAACTGGCGCCGATCTATGAACGCATTGGAACTTTTTTGAACGAAAAGTGCAAAGGCTATGTAGGCGGGTTGATCACGGGTAATCCCGATTTGGCCAAAATGGTTCAATTGTACTACGTTACGCGTATTCCGTTCTATAATGGACCAATCGACTGCCGCCTTTTCATCTATCCAAATTGTGAACTGAAAGGTGAGAATTCGTAAAAATGGGCGCGTTCGAAGAACGCGCCCTATCATATCACGGTATTTGTGATTAATGAAAGATCAAGGAGTTATCAACTACTTATCACATCATTGTTGATAATTCGGTTATTAACAAAGTTATTATAACCTGTTTATAACCTCACTTGTGATAAATCTGTTGATAACTGTTGATAAAGCCCCCTTGTGTTTTTCGCTGAAAAAGTTCATACTATTTCGCGTTCCTCTAAAGGAAATCTGACAAGTTTAAATCATGTTGAATCTTTCGACAGATATCTGCAGCCTCTTTAAAGAGGCCCGCAAGGCAAAAGGACTGAACCAATCAGCCCTTGCGCGGGCTGTTGGTTGTCAACAGTCTGCCGTGTCGATGTTCGAAGGTGGCATGAGTACGAAGCTTTCGGACGAAGCTGTCAACAAGATGGCGGAGGTTCTGGGACTTGATCTTGCCGCGCTGTTGAAACAGGAGGAGCAGAAGAAAGAAGAGGCGGCTTCGACGGGAGTTCCTTCTTCGGTCGTGGCGCCTTCGGTTGCGGTTCCATTTGTGGTGCAGGGGTATTGTCCGAACTGCCATTGTCCGTCGAATGTTCCTTATGTCGTCGAAGGACGTCTCTTCTTCCGTCCGTCACGTGGAATCGCCTCGCCGCACGGGGGTGTACGCTGTACGCAATGCGGTGAACTCCTGGAGATGCGGTGTCCGGTCTGTGGGGCGCCTTTGAACGACGGTGCCTGTTGTGCGGTGTGCGGAAGTGCCTACGTGACGCCTGTTCTCCCGGAAGGGGTGGATCCCGTTACCTACGCGCGGCTGCGGCGCGAGGAAATAATTCAGCTTCGATCGCTCACCTGATTTGAGAGGAAACGAGAAATGAAAGCCTGGCTTCAGCGTGTCTCTCATGCGTCCGTGACAATCGACGGCGAGTGTGTTGCGAAGATTGAAAAGGGCTATCTCGTTCTACTGGGAGTCACGCATACCGATACCGAAGCGGCAGCGGACAAAATCGCCGAACGCATTCCGGTGTTGCGGTTGTTCACAGACGACAAAGGCTTGATGAATCTCTCTCTTGAGGACGTGAAGGGATCGGTCATCGTCGTTTCGCAATTTACGCTTTATGCGGATACGGCGCACGGGCGCCGACCGGGATTTTCAAATGCGGCGCGTCCGGAGTTGGCGAATCCGCTTTATGAACGTGTCGTTGCGAAGTTACGTGAAAAGCTCGGGGCCGAACGCGTGGGCACGGGTCGTTTCGGCGCTGACATGAAAGTCGAACTTCTCAACGACGGACCCGTAAGTGTTGAACTGCTTGCTTGATTAAAATTCGAGCTTGAAAACCCAAAAAAAGGAAAAAGACAATGAAACTCAAATCCATCCTGACTCTCGCCGCCTGCGCGTTTACGATCGTGGCAGCCGCGACTTCTACGCCCAAGGGCTTCACGGAAGACCTGGACGCCGCCCTTGCGGAAGCCAAGACGTCTGGCAAATACGTCTATGCGTGCTTCTCCGGCAGCGACTGGTGCATCTGGTGCAAGCGTCTCGAGAGCGAAGTGTTCTCCGACAAGACGTTTGATTTCGTCGGTGCGCTGAAGGACGACTACATCTTTGTTTTCATCGACAGCCCGCGCGACAAGAGCGTTCTTTCCGAAAAGGCCAAGGAGAACAATCCGAAGCTCACCAAGAAGTTCGAAGTTCGCGGCTATCCGACGGCGCTCATTCTTGACGGCGAAGGCAAGCAGCTCGGCAAGACCGGCTACCGTGCGGGTGGTGCCAAGGCCTATGCGCAGTACCTCAAGCTGTTCAAGAAGTTTGGCGAAGAAGGTCTGAATAAGAAGACAGCGGAAATCGACAAGAAGTATTTCGCTGCTACGACTGAAAAGTTGGGCACTGCGCTCAAGCCCCTGCAGCAGAACCAGCCGTCGGTCGATGATTTCAAGAACGCCAAGGTTGCGTTCGAAGGTCTTGTGAAGGAACTCGATGCGATCAAGATCGATCCGGCCGATGCCGAACTCGGCGAGATGCAGCGTGCGGCGAAGATCGCCCAGATCAAGCGTTTCATCGGCATGATCGAGCGTGACCTCGCCCGTCGCGCGGCGAAGAAGGACAAGTAAGCAACTTGTGATCAGCAACAAGTGAAAATGGGGTCCGTCGTCAAACGACGGTCCCCAATTTTTAATGAGTGTTGCCGCTTCAGCTTGGCTGTTTGAACCGGCCACCTGCCGAGTGAAATCTACGATTGAAGGTACGACCTGACGGAAACTTGAAGGAGACGATCTAATGAAAAGAAATAAAGAGTCGATGAAAGTCTTTTTACTTACTATGTTCATTACTGCCGCTTTCGCGGGTGGGGCGTTGGCGGCGGAAGGGCGCAAGCTACTGTGGTCGGATGAATTCAACGGTCTGCAGCTTGATACGAACATCTGGCGGCGGATCGATCGCGGTCCTTCCGATTGGAACCGGCACATGTCCACACGCGCCGATCTGCTGGAGATGCGCGACGGGTGCGTGGTGCTGGTGGGCAAGGTGAACACGCAGACGAATGCGGATCCGCGTCCTTTCCTGACGGGCGGCATTACGAACCGCGACACAGACCGCAAGCGCCACTTCCGTTACGGGAAGGTGGAGATGCGCGTGAAGCTCGAGGACCAGAAGGGCGCGTGGCCGGCTCTTTGGATGTGTTCGGTCGACCGCGACCGGTTGGGGCGCGGCTATCCGTGGAACGGCGAGATCGACATTGTGGAACGACTCAACGGCGATGCGTTCGTCTACCACACCGTACATAGCGGCTGGACGCTCAACATGAAGCATCCCAACGAGCCGAAGCATGGCGGCAAGGGTGCGATTCGTCCGGGTGAGTTCAACGTGTATGGCTTCGAGCGGACGAAAGACGCGCTTATCTGGTCCGTCAACGGACAGGAGACGTTCCGTTACGCACGTACAAAAGAGGGCCATCCGGATCAATGGCCGTTCGACAATTCGCACTTCTTCTATCTCGACATGCAGCTTGGCGGCAAGTGGGTCGGTGAAGTCGACACATCCACACTCCCCGTACGCATGTGGATCGATTGGCTGCGCGTTTACGAGTAAAGTCGTCTGCGCGTTTTGGATTATTTTGATATAATAGATGCACTATGAAAACGGTGCATCATCTCATCTTCACGCTCGCACTCATGAGTGCGGGCATTCTCTTCGGACAGACGACCTTCAAGGTTGTCGCGGACAAGCCGGGGTGTGTCTACACTTGCGGCGAAACAGCGACCTTTACCGTCACGGCATGGGACGGTTCAGGAAAAGGCGCGCGTCCAGCGACGAATGGCGTCGTGGAGGCGGTGTTGGACAACTTCGGTCCTTCCGTGCAGACGCGTCAGACATTCGATCTTGCGAAAGGCAGTACGTTTACGTTGACGGGTACGCAGAAGACGCCCGGTTTTCTGCGTCTCACGTTGACAGGAAAAGGTGCTGCTCGAAAAGTGTTCAGTGCCGGCTTCGAACCGACGCGCATTGAAAAGGGTTCGCCTTCGCCGACGGACTTCGACGCGTTCTGGGCGAAGGCGCGGGCGAAGCTGCGCAAGGAGGTTCCGCTGGATGCGCAGATGACGCGCGTGCCGGAACGTTCGACGAAGGCGTTTGATTTCTATCGCATCTCCTTCGCAACGTTCGGTCGGCGCGTGTATGGCTATATGAGTGTGCCGACAAACCGCGCGAAGGCTCCGTATCCCGTGGACTTCCAGGTAGCGGCCGCCGGATTCGGCGGTTGGACGAACAACATGGGCGGCAGCGCGGATTCGATCAGCGTGTTCTTCTCCGTGTATCCGTTCGAACCACATTGGAAGTGGAATGAACTCGGCCTCAAACGAAAATACGATGAAATGAATGCGGCCGCCCTGGCCGCCTGGAAGACGGATCGCTATTGCACGGCCGGTATCACGAAGAGCTGCGAAGACTATTTCTTCTATCCGGTGATTCTCGGCATCGATCGTGCGGTGGACTGGGTGGCGGCGCGTCCCGATGTGGATAAAAAGCGTTTCCGCTATCAGGGTACTTCGCAGGGCGGCGGATTCGGCTTCTATCTGACGGGACTCAACCACACCTTCACGCGCGCGGCGTTCTACGTGCCGGCGATTACGGATACGATGGGTTACCTGAAAGGACGTCAGAGCGGCTGGCCGATGATCGTCGAATCGAATTCGTCCACGCCGGAGCTACGTGCGGCCGCCGCACGTTTTGCGCCGTACTTCGATGGTGCGAACTTCGCGTCGCGCATTCGCTGTCCGGTGCGGGTGGCGGTCGGATTTTCCGATACGACGTGTCCGCCCTGCGCCGTCTATGCGGCCTACAATGCGATCCCGGTCAAAGACAAGGCCATTGTACACGGCATCAATATGACGCATAGTTGCTACGGTGAGTTTTATCAGAAACTCGGCGCGTGGGTGAAAAGCAGCCATTGATTTTCCTTTGTAATTAATCGCCAGAATATGCCGACACTTGGAATAGGATTGTCGCCGAATCTGGAAAATCGGCAAAGACTTGAACAGACTCAGACGCTGACGCAAACTCAGCAGCTGGGTTTGAGTCTGTTGCAAAAGCCGATTCTTGAGTTGCGCAATGAACTACGTGCCCAGCTTGAACAGAATGTCGTGATCGATGAAGTGGTGTGGGATAAAGAAATTCCCATGAGCATCGCATTGCCACAGGAACATCAAAGTGCCGGTCTTTCGGAGAAACCCCTCGACTTCACGAAAGAAAAAGACGGTCAGATGGATTCGATGACGGTCGATGACGCGGACCGCGACCAGTTTCTGCAGAATCTGGAGAACTACGAACACTCGAGCGAAAATGGTTCGTACGATCCGGAAGCAGCTGAAAAGCGTCAGCTCTTTTTCGACCGTCAGGTGAAGAAGGAGACATTGCGCGAGCATCTGACGCAGCAGTTGAAATTCCATGACCTCACGAAGGATGAACTGGATACCTGCGCGCTACTGATCAGTTCGATCAACGACGACGGCCTATTCGACGGTTCCTTGCCCGACATTGAAATGGTAACGAAGAAAAGCGAGAAGGAACTCGTCAAGCTGTTGCAGTTCATTAGTACGTTTGATCCTCTCGGTTGCGGTGGACGTGATCTGCGCGAAACGCTGCTCTATCAGATGAGCAAGCTCGATGATTCGCCGTGGGAAGACGAGGTCCGCAAATTGATCGACTGCCATTTGCCGGACCTGCTGACGCGGCAGACGGGAAAGATCTGTACGAGTCTGGGCATTACACCGTCCGAACTGCCGAAGGTGCTCGCTGAACTCCCCAAGCTTTCGCGCAAACCGGGCAGTGGATTTTCGCCGTCGCCGTCGCCTGAAATCTACATCGAGCCAGAAGCCTATCTTAGGCATCTGAAGAATGGCGAGTGGAAGGTCTTTGTCCCTGAGCGGAATCTGCCGGATATCCGTATTTCGCCGCGTTACATTGCGATGCTGGAAAATCCCCAGACGCCCGCCGATGTGAAACAGCATCTGCGCGAAAAAGTTGCGGCGGCCGAAGCTCTGCGTGATGCAATCGCCGACCGTCAGGAGACGATCCGCAAGATCGCACAGACGATCGTCGATCATCAACTGGAGTTTTTCGAAACGAACGACCGTGCCAAACTCAAGCCGCTCACGCAGGAAGAAGTGGCGAAGATCGTCGAAATGCACAACTCGACGGTTTCGCGTACGGTGAATAAAAAATTCCTGCGCACGCCGTCTGGCATCGTTGAACTGGGCAGCCTTTTCGTGAGCGGACTTTCCTCGACGACCGGTGGAGAGTCCATCTCGAATGTGGCGGTGATGGAGAATATCCGCAAGTTGATCGAAAACGAGGACAAGAAGAAACCGCTCTCCGATCAGAAGATTTCCGATCTGCTGGAGAAAAGCGGCATTCAGTGTGCGCGTCGTACGGTGGCGAAATATCGCGAGAACCTGAAAATTCCCGGTACGGCTGAACGAAAGCGTCTTTAATCGAAAGGAACTCAATCAAATGAAGAACGTGTTTACGATGATGATGTGTACGGTGCTGGCTTGTGCCGCGACGGCGATGGATCTGGGCGGTGCGCACCTAAAGGGCCGTCCGCCGGAAACGCTGATTACCTGCGGCGGCGGTGCGGTGTGGACGATCGATCCTGATGGCAAGGTCCTGTGGCGGAAGGATGGTTGCGGCAATATCCACCGCGCGATCAAGCGAGGTGACAAGGTGTATTGGTCGAATGGCAACATCTGGGTGACGGAGATGTCCACCGGCAAGACCGAACTCTTCTATTTCAAACCGGCGAAACGCGAAGGCACGTACGGTTTCGACATCACGAAAGACGGCACGATGGTCGTGGCGGAAAACGCGACGGACTTCATCACGGAAATGAAGCTCGATACGAAGGAAGTCATCACGCGCATCAAAGGCGATCCGCGCGATGCGAAAGGAAATACGCCCGGTGCGCATCATCATTATCGGATGGTGAGCAAGACGCAGACGGGCACGTATCTCGTGTGCTGCTCGGGCGCGCACATCGTGCGCGAGTACGATGCGAAAGGCAAGCTCCTGTGGGAACAGCCGGCTCCCGATCTCGCCTTCGAAGCGTTCCGTCGCAAAAACGGCAACACGCTCATTTCGCATCTCGGCGCCATTACGGAATACACGCCCGACCACAAGGTCGTCTGGAGCTTCTCGTGCAAGGACGCGCCGGAACTCAAGCTGGCGAACCTCTGCGGTATCTGGGAACGTGAGAACGGCAATCTTGTCGTCGGTACCTACGCGAATGGCGTACCGGACGGCAGCCGCACGACCGCCTTCGAAATCACCCGCGACAAGAAAGTCCTCTGGAGCTACGCCCCGGCAGGCAAGCGCCTCTCGATGATGACCATCCTGCCGATCACGCGGTAGAATCTCCTTGGAAGGGAAAGGAAAGTCCGATGAAAATGTTGAAGATTGCGGCGATACTGGTCCTGGTCCTGACGGGAACAGCGGCTTCGGCGAGGGGACTGGAGGAGGCTCTTCAGAGTGGCGACCTCGAGCAGGCGAAAAAACTGGCGACGGCGAAGTTAGAGACCTCGCCCAATGATTATTTGGCAAATCTTGCGCTGGCGTTTGCGAGCGAAGCCGAAGAGAAGTACGCTGAACAGGTGAAATTTCTGAAGAGGTGCCTTCATGAGCGCAAAGACGACAAAGTGGCTTTAAACAGCCTTGCAATGGCCTATCTCAATCTCGGGAAGATCGTGCAGGCAGAGGGCGTGGCGGAGAAACTGAAAGACGATGCGGACACGCCCATGGTCAAGGACACGTTGCGGCAAATTCGAATGTTCAGAGATGAGCTGGCGAATCCGCACGCGATGCCGGTGGTCTCCAACGTACTCGATGCGGCAGCCTGTGCACATCGCAACAATAAGGAAATCGGAAATTTCCCCGTATTTCAGCTGATGCGTGTCGCCGAGGCGGACGAACATGGAAAACGCATTTGGCGCGGCTGCTATCGAACGGTCGTTCCGTCGGACTGGCGTCCCTGTCCAATGGAACTCTTTTTCAAAGTCTATCCTTCAGGGCGGGTCAGCATTGTGCGGGAAAATCGGAAGTGGTCGCCGTCACGGGGATTGAAACTTTCCTATAACAACTATATGCTGCACTTCAAGCGGAAGCATTTGGACTTGACCGGTGTGACGTCGCTTGAGGATGTAGATGAAGGAAACGATATCCAGTTTCGTTTCAAGGCAGGGACGAAGACGGTCCACGAGGTTCGCCTGGTCGATCTTGTGGCGCCAGCTGTCGCCGATTTTCAGGTACGCATCGCCCGTGCAGACAAGATCGTCATTCGCGACGGTACGGTGAACTGGGATTGTCCGACGGACAAAGACCGCGTGTTGAAGACATTGACGGATTCGAAAGAAATCGCTGCCTTCAACAAGAAGTTTGCATTCGTCGAGGATTTCGGCAAGGACAGTTCTGCCAAGTTGGGTCTGAGCCTCGGCTGTCACTGTCCTGGTGGACCTGGCATCGACTGGTGGAAGGGTCAGGAAAAAATCGCGCAGACAGGCCTTCATCACGGCAAGGCACTCTGGTGGGAAGGATTCGCCTGGGATTTCCTCTTAACAGAGAAGTCCCAAAAGGAGCTTGGTGCCTGGTTGACTGCACAGGGAATTGACCTCAAGGAACAGAAGAAATCCCTCCCGTGAGCTTGTGAAGAGGTCCACACCGCCTCTGCGTTTTCCGCGCCCTCTGCGTGAGGAAGATGTCTCACGTGGAGAACGCCGAGAACGCAGAGAGGAACATCGGAGGTGCGCTCCTTCGAAAAGGTCGGCCCAGTTCTGTTAATTCTGTAATTCTGGGTAAGCGAGAGGTGCTGATTGTATTTCGTCGTGGATTATGAGATAATACCCGCCATGGACACTGCCATCTCCGTTTTGATTCGTTTTGTCGACGCGACAGTGTGGTGTCTGGCGGCGATGCTGGGTATTGCACTTGTTGTCGGGGCCGTTGCCTATTGCGGGGAACGGCTGCGCTGCTTTGCGCGGCTGGGCCTTGTTTTCTGCGGTCTGGCGGTTTGCGTGACGCTGTTCTCGGTCAAGCCTCCGGCGGGCGAGACGAACGGCGTCAATCAGGTTCAGGCTCCGTTGCGGGTCCCGCGTCCGCCGTCGCCCGTCGAACCGATCGCCGATGTTGTTCGCATCAGTGAGATCACCGTGATGACGAATGGCATCGATCTCGTCCTCCACCGCCCGCCG
>JAZUGW010000159.1:0-28862 GCA_045641465.1 Kiritimatiellia bacterium
CCGACTGAAGCAATGCGAGCATCTTCAACTGCGACGGACACATCGAGCGGTCTTGCCCGATGTAGACGTCCCTGAGGAGCATTGACGAATGAGAGCGCGAGCCGTGTCGTGTCACGCACATAGGGATTCGTCGACGGCGTCGACCGCGTACCTCCCGCGAGCGAGGCCATCAGCGTCGGCACATCACGGAACTGCGCATCGAGCCAGTCGAGCCGTCGATTGAGGAAGGCGAGCAACCGTCGGATCCCGGCGGACGGATTGTCCTTGCCCGAATAGGACCACTTCTCTTCATTGGCCACAATCGAACGGCTCAGTTCCCGAAAGTAGGCGCCAATTTCGCCACGCCCGTCCACGCCGCCGCGAAATATCTTCACAAACTCGGCACGCGCCGCCGGATAGCGCGTCCACAGCAAAGTACAGAACCACGGATCGGTCAACCACTCCTTGAAAAAGGCGTACTTCCCTTCCGTGACGATCCATGCCACGGGATTATGGCGTACTTCCGATCCTTGATTGTTGCCAATGTCGTAATCGAAATCCCAGACAGGACCAAACGTCAACTTGCCGCCCCGATCAACCGACCCGTAACGACTACGCTGACAGGCATCCCAATTGCCGAGCAGTTCGTTCACGAGGAAATACGCCACCATCTTTTCGATGTCGCAAACCTCCGAATAGTGGCGTCCGTTCGCATAGCCGTCGCAGGAGGTCGTCGCATCGCAAAAACCTTTCAGCAAATCCCGACTCGCATTCAGCATCCGCGTATTCGTCTTGAGGTATTCAGGCGACGTGATTTTCGTGAGCACTTGTAAATTGCCCGACGTGAACGTGTAGGTCGAAACCTCGTCGGCCGTCGAATCGAATTCAAACAGATAGCCGCCTGAGATATCGTTCGTCACGCTTGCGAAATCCGGCACGTAATCGCCGAGAAGATACGTTCGGTTCTTGAACGTGACCTTGCCCGTGTCGACCCAGGCGAAATTCTCGCTCATCGCCGTTTCGAGTGCGGACTTGTCCGCCGGCGAAAATCCTTCAGCTGCCGCCACCGCGTCGGCGGCGTCTTCGCCCGCCTCTTCCCAGTCGAAGATGTCCACGCGATTCTTGTCAACGCGGATCTGTTCGCTGAACAGATAGAGTCCCTGCCAACTGCCGTTGAGGACACACTCGACCCATGTGGACTTCATTCCCGAGGATCCGATACGCACCGCGAAATCCGCCCCGATCTTGTCGCGCATTCCTGTCACATCGATATAGTTCGCAAGCAGCACCCAATGTTTTGACTTCGGGAATCCGAACATCTTGGTCTTTTCCTCAAGCTTGATCTTCCACGGTTTCTTCGGATAGGTCCTCGTGCCGTTGCCACGCACCTTGATCGTCATCGCTCCGTCGTAAAGGCTCTTCCATTCGGCATTCCCTTGAACGAAGAGGTGGCCCGTATGCGCCTCTTTCGCCTGCGACGGCGTCTGTCCGTCATCCGTCGTCAGGTAGAGCACAGGACGCTCCGAGAAGAAGAACGACTCGTCCAGCACCGTGCCCAACTCGGTTTCGGCGACGACGCGCAACCACTTCTCGCAATCCTGCAGAACCGGCGTATAGTTGGCCGTCGTGGCGATCAACACCGCTTCGTCATTCCGCGAAAGCCCCCCGCGAAACCAACGGAACCGGAGCCCCTCCACTGAAGGGACGAGTCCGCCGAACGACTTCGCCTCAAATGTCAATGCCTTTCCGAGCCGCGGACGCCGCACGTCCAATGCGAGTGGCGTTCGGATCGTACCCGCCACGGCCGCCAAACCGCCACCTGCCGTAAGGCGAAACGCGCCATCGCGTACCGTCGCCTGTTCACCCGCGCGCGTCAGCGCCACGGTACCGTCAATGCGCGCAAGTTCTCCTTCGCCCGGCACGCACCCGCAAGCAGGACCTCCCGCCGTATACGACCAGTTGGACGGTTCTTCCCATGCACCCGATTCACCGCCGATCCAATGGAAAGACGATTCCGGTTCCCTGTCGCCGCAGCCACCCGAAAGCCGCGCCAACGATCCGACGCCTCGAAACTCAAGCGACGAGAAACCGGCGCCCGTCCCATCCAAACGAAACCAACACGAACCGATATCCGTCACAAGGGGCTTATACGTTTCCCCGTCCTTGACCCAATAGGAGACATAGGACGAGTCCCCCAGGTCGCATGTTTCGATGCGCAACTCGTACCAGCGTCCGCAGACTGCCGGCAGATCGGCAGCCGCCAGTTCAAAGGCGTGGCCCGCGGCGAGCCCCACAAAAGTCGTGCCGCCTCGACGCGCGCGACTCAAGGTCAATCCGCAACGCGCCCCCTCCATCTGCAGTTCGTCCACGCCTTCGCTCAGATCGTCAAAACACGTGCGAAAATCGCAGCGGACCGGTCTCTCGGGCAAGATCGTTTCAAGCGCGAACGCGAGTCCGTTCGTCGTCGTGCTCTCCAGGGCAAGACTCTTCTCGTTCGCCGATGCGACAACCGAGGCCGTCGCATCGGCGGGACAGACCCATCGGCCGCCAGACACGCCTTTGGACGAAACCGTTTCGCCGACTTCGTACGTCTCAAAGGACGCCTGGAAATCGGCAAAAACGGTTCCCGCAAGCGCAACCGCCACTGCCATCAGGATGCGCGGCATCTCACCTGTCAGCGCAGGATGATCTTCAGACCGCGGTAATAGTAGAGGCCGTCTTCGCGCTTAATGAGCGCATATCGGCCACCCACGCTCGGCTTGAAGGTGACGTTCGGCGTCTGCTCCCACGAGACAAGCCGCGCATCCGAACGCAAATGACGATCACCGACATTTACCAGAATCGTCGCCCCGTCCGCAAAGGAAAGCATCGTCTCGCCCGGCAGGGTCGAATTCAGATAGCTGAGGTCCATCACCGCACCGTTCATGATCTGGAAGTTGCAGCGATAGTCAGTCATTGGCGTGTAGGTACCCAGCACCTTCAGCCAACCGCCACCACCGAGGTTAAACCCGTTGTAACGAACCGTAAGGTCGTGAACCGTCAGCGATTTCGCCAGATAGAGGCCGCTATTGAGATCGAGGTTGACAGACGACAGATCCTTGTCGGCACCGTCGATGCGCAAGTAGCCGTCGCCCACCATCTTCAGCATGCCGTTCTTGATCTGCTGCGTGACCGAGGATGCGCCCAGAATGAACGTCTTACCGTTCCCGAGCAGCACGGTGAGCGTATGACCATTCAGCAGCGCCGTGCGGTCACGGAAGGTCACCGAACGCGCGAAGTCCAACGTCGCATCCTGGAACAGGGTCAGGGCGCCGGCTCCGCCCTGATCGGCTTGGTCGTAACTCGCGTGGTTCGCCATCTGGCCGCCCATGAACTCGACCTGATAGTAACCCGAATCGTAGTTGCCACTCAATTCAAGCACAGCATTCGTCGCGACCGAGATCGTGCTGTCACGCGACCCGAAATAATACTGACTGAACCGATGCGCTGTATCACCGGCAGCCGTCACCGCCACGGTCGTCACCGTACCACCCAGAATCCGCGTGCCGCCGAAGTTGTCCTGATTAGCCACATTCGCGACAAAGGTGCCTTCGCCCTCCTTGACGAATGTGAACCCTCCCTCGAACTTGACCGTGTTGTTCTGGATCGTTCGACCGGCCGCGACTTCCAGGTGCAGTTCGCCCGGTGTGCCGTTGGCACCGACCGCCGTCACGGCACCGGCGCCAAACGAACCCGACCCGGCGTTTTCATAGAACGCCCCATGCGACGCATCGCCGCACGCGAGGTCGAGCAGGCCGACCTTGCCGTCGCTCAACCGGCGCGCCGGCACGAAGTCGCGCATGATGCGTCCATCGTTCGTCGTAATCCGGAAACGATACAATTTCGCCGCCGTCCACCAGTTGTCGGAGACCTTAAGTCCACCCGCCGTCGCCGCATAGTTTTCGTTGAAGATCACCATCGGAATCTGCGAGTTGTTGCCGATCGCCTTTCCAAGCGTGGCACTACCGCTACTCGTACCGGTATCCCATGTCGCCGTCGCACCCTGGCACGTGAGCAGGATACGCGTTCCGCGCAGATTCGCCGAGTTGCTCAGTTCGATCTTGCTATCCGACCCGCGATCGTAAACGACGGCCGCCGAAGTCGGGCTCCCCTTCGCACATTGGACGACATAGCCATCCGTATTATTGTTCCACATGGCGCCGAAAAGGCAGGACCAACTCGACTGCCCAGTAGTGGAGATCATGACATCACATTCAACCTTGTCGTTCGCCCCATGGCAGTAGCCCGTGTTGATCAGCTGCTTGCCGTTGACACCGGTGGACTCAATGTATTCGAGAAGTTCATATCCCGCGTAGTCGTAGATCTTGCCAGTGCCCTCAAGATTGGCGAGGGTGAGCTTGTGGCCCTGGAGATCAAGGTCGTGGTCCAGCACGACGTTGAGTCCGCGCCAGTCGCAGTCGCCGCCGATTGATTTCGGCAGTTCCACGTCATGGTAGACGAGCGGCGCACCCGGCGGACAGTTGAACGTGCATCCATCCGGCAGAACGATGCGTGTCATCGCCATCGGCACGCCCGTCACGGGTGTTTCGCCATTCGTGCATTGCCAGTTCGCCGGATCCGTCAAATCAGTGGACACCGCACCGGTCCACACGGCCTTTTCAATCCACGTCTGGGCGATCTGGAACATCAGCTTGCCGTCGCTCGACACAAAGAGATAGCCCTTGTTTTCAATCGGGTTCCCCGCAGCATCCTTCAGCGTCAGCGTGATGTCGGCCGCCGTCTTCAGATTACCGGCCGAACCGATTTCGAAACAGCAATCGACCGAGGAATCTCCCGTGAAGGTGATTTCGACGTTCTTGAGTCCCTGGAAGAACGCGGGATCCGTCACGCCGCTCACGTCGATCTTCTGCGTGAAGCCCGTATTATCGGCCGCCATCGCCCAGCAGGAGTTACCGCCGAAGCGCACATTCGACCCCGAAATCGTCCCCACGCCTTCGAGACGGCCCTCCAGCGTCGTCACCTGTGTGCCCGCGCCCTCGATTGTTCCGTTGTTGAGGATGGTCCCCGTCCAGGCGAGCGGTCCCCTCAACGGCGCGAAGCGTACCGTCGTGCCCGCCTTCACGTTCAGCGCGCTGGCGATTTGCGAACTCGACAGGACATCAAAAGTAGTCGAGCCCTCTTCGACTTCAAATCCGATCGTTGCCGGAATCTTAGAAGCGTTGAACCGTGTCGTCGTGCCGTCGAAGAAGTGGATGCCATTGGTAATCGTACCCGTAATCGTATTCTCCAACAGCAGGTAGCCATGGCTGTCGAGACGATTCAATTCAAACGACGAATTGATGACGCAGAACACGTTCCCGCCAGGCAGTGTCAACGTGTACGGACCCTCCAGCAGCTGCGTATTCTCCGCGCTGCCGGCAATCGGACGACAGTCAATACGGGAATTCGTCGGCGTCTCGCCTCCGATTGCCGTGTCGCGTCCGAGGCAAACATGGCTCAACGGCCCGCCGTAGGCATCGACACCCTCCGCGACGGCGCTGTCAATAATCGTACCCAACAAGGTGATCTTCTTGCCATGCGTGACCTCGTTCAGCGCATAGCCCTCCGAGCGGCCATAGACTGTGTTGAGATCGAGTGTCGCCGTCTCGCCGATGACGAGTTCACCGCGGCGGGAAATCGTCAACTGCTGACCATGCACGATCTTCGTCGTGCCGTCCGTCAGCTCAATCCGCGTGACCTGCGCGAGCAGACGGTCTTGCGCCTCCCACACGCCCGCACCGGTTTTAACGAGTTTCGCCGCATCGGCCACGAGGATGGACGACGGACCGGCCTTGCAGACGGCTCCGGCAGGCACATCGATACGCACTTCGCCGACTTGCGTCGGCCCGAGCAGTTCCACCGGCGGAAGCACGAAGTCGTCGCCCGGTCCGCAATTCCCGTGGAACGTCTTCGTCAGACGGTCGAAGAGACCCGCCGCACCCGTCGAACGCCGACGTACTGGCACGAGGTCGAGTTTCAGCACGTCATTCGCATCGTACACCTGGAACGAATAGAGTTTGCCCGCCGTGTACCAGGCGTCGGAAACTTGATATTTATTATCCGTCACCGACTTGTTTTCATTGAAAATTAGCATCGGGATCCGCGAGTTGTTGCCAATGGCCTGATTCAGCGTCGCCGAACCGCTCGCTTCGCCATCCGTCCAACTGGCCGCCGTTCCCTTGCAGGTGAGGACAATTCGCCGCCCCCGCAGGTTTGTCGAATCGGAGAGCTGCACCTTCTTGTTGGCGCCGCGCACATAGCCGAGCCACTGTGTCGCAGGGGCACCGTTGGCAGCCTGCATCACGAAACCGTCGGTGTTGTTGTTCCACATCGCGCCGAAGATACAGGACCACGCGGTCTGGTTCTCCGTCGACAGATTGATGTCCAGCACCACCTTGTCCGTCGACTGGTGGTTGTATCCCGTGTCGATGAATTGCCTGCCCAGCGCACCGGTCGCCTCGATGTACTCGAGCGTCTGGAAGTCCGCCGAATCCCAAATCGTGCCCGTACCATTCACCTGGCCCAAAAGCAACGTGTGCCCCTGCAAGTCGATGTCGTTGTCGATCGGCGCCGTCAGTCCGCGCCAGTCGCAATCGCCGCCGAGCGTCGCGGGATAGATGATCTTCTGGCAGCTGAGCGTCTGTCCGGGCGGACAGTTGAACACACAACCATCCGGCAGCGTGACGATCGTCTTCGGTCCGGGAATACCCGCCACCGTCTCGCCCCGCATGTTCCGGCAGCTCCAGTTCGCCGGATCCGACAAGTTCGAAGCATCGGTGCCCGCACCGGTCCACGTGGCGGACGCGATCGCCTGGTCGTCGGCCACGAGCAGCAGCGCGCCGTTCTCGAGTACGAGCGCCACCGGACGCGCACAGTCGAGTACGAATTTATCAAGCGCATCGGCAGCGAGTCCGGATGCAATCAGCACGCGCGGCTGCGCCATATCGGCATCATCTGCCACGGCAAGACGAATCGTCACCGGCTTCTCGACCGTCGCCTGCAAGACCACCGAACCGGCCGCGATCGAATCCGCGCCGCCCGCGGTCACGTCCAGGGCGAGCGTCGTTCCGCCCGCGAGCGTGAACGAATTGGTGATTGTGACTGTTTTCGCCGTCGCGTCCTGCAAGTCAAGCGTGCCGGCCCGCAATGCGAAGGACGGATAATCCGTCACCGCCCCTGCCACAAGAGGCTCCCCCGTGATCTTCTCGACATCCGTAAAGCCCGCCAGATCGCGTCCCGCCAGCGTTCCTTCGTGGATCGTCAACGACGTACCATTCTTGGTGTAGGCGATACCGCCCCAGTTCAAAACGCCATTGCCTTGCACCGGATGGAAACGCTGCGTCTGCTGGTCGAGCAGCCCCACCATGCCATTCGCCGCCCGATAGGGCTTGAAATCGCGCACGGACTCAAGGCGTCCGTTTTCCTGCTTGCTCATCATCTGGCAGGAAAAGAGCCGCGTCCACGACAAATAGTTGGCGGCATTGTCCTGGTTGATGGCAAAAAGGTAGTCGGTCAAACCCGCGCTGCCGTCTTCGCCCATGTCGAAGGCCACGCCATTGATCGTGCAGTCGCCGTTTTTCTCCAGATGCACCGCATAATCGGTGTCCACCGCAACCGGCGCCCAGCCGTTGGTGTTCAGCGTCGTTTCGGTCAGACGCACACCGCTGTAGTGGTAGGTATCGGTTCCGCTCGGATCGTAGATCCACGCGCCGAACTGCGTACCACGGGAACTGTTCTGACGCGCACCGAAATAAGACCACCATTGGTTCTTTGCAGGCAACGCCGGGAACTGTACCGAGAGATCCACCACCGTATTCGCATCGTGTGCATAGCCGGTATCGACCCACTGAATGCCCGTGCTTTCGGCAAAGCTCACGAAGAGGCCTTCGTCGTCCGGCGCGAAGAAGTGTCCCGTACCCTCGTTGCCGTAGAAGCGCGCCGTCACGAGATCGTAGAGGCCCACCTCGCCTGCCGGCGAACGGCACGGCACGAAGTCACGCCGGGGCGTACCCGACGACGAGAGGACTTTGAAACCATAGAGTTTGGCCACCGTATACCAGTTCTCCGCCTTCACGAAACCGTCCGCGATTGTGGCATAATTCTGGGTGAATATCGCCAAAGGAATCTGGGATTCATTACCGATGGAAGTCGATTCGGCAAAACTCGCCGATCCACCCAGGAGTCCATTCGACCAGCTGATCGTCCGTCCCTCGCACGTAATCGTGATACGCTGTCCGCGCAGGGCCTTCGAGTTCACGGCTTCGACTTTCGAATTGCTCCCGCGCACATAGCCGAGCCAGCGGGATGTCGACTGACCGTTACTCACCTGAACCGTGAAACCGTCCGTGTTGTTGTTCCACATCGCACCGAAAAGGCACGAGAACGTATTCTGTCCATATTCGTCGACATTGACATCGCACACGACCTTATCCGCCGACTGGTGCTTGTACTGCGTATTGATGAACTGCGTGCCCGTACTCTGGATCCAGCCCAGCAATTCATAACCGGACGGCAGCGTGTTGAACGTGCCCGTGAGGATGCGTTCCTCGCCGCGATCGTTCACGGCGCGCAGACGATAGGCGTACGTCGTCTGCGCCGCAAGCCCCGTGAGCGTCGCCGTGGCCGTGGCACCGGCGACCAGGTCCGAACCGATGGACATCTCCCCGCCAAGCGACTCGGCATCCGCGCCCCAGGAAAGAAAGAGCGACGCCTTCACCGCGCCCTCGCCCAGGGTGTCCACTTTCCAGTTCATCTGGTAGTCGGACCCGACGAAACGCGCGACCTGCAGCGACGCGGTCGGCTTCGCCGGACGCCATTTCGCCATCAGCGCACGTTCAAGCGCACGGCGTGCGGTATCGTCCAGGGCGCCTTCGAACGTCATCAGTTCCGCAAGGCGGCGACCACCGTTGCGACCCGCCTGCTGACGGTCCTGCGAGAGGTTGAGCCAGCGTCCGGGCGTCTCCAGTGTGAACACATAGACGGACAAGGCACCCGGGCCATCGGGGAACTCGCGGTTCACGTCCTTGATGGCGACGCCGTTCTTCGTGCCCGCCGCATAGCGTAAAAGACCATAACTCGAATGCGCGTATTCACCATTGGCGCCACGATGGAATTCGTAGGGGCTGTTCGCCGAAGCACTATGGCCCAGCACGAACGCAGAGATCGAACAATCCAAGTCGGCCACCATCACCACGGTCATCGACGACAGCTCATTCGCCATCTTGAGGTCAATACCGCTCCCGGGGAACCCCATGTCATAGACCCACTTGCCATCGAGCTGACGCCGCGTACCATAGCGGAATCCATTCGCCGTCGTGTAGGCATTGAAAACCGTCTTCGACGCCAGATCACGCCAGCTCGCCACACCCCCGTCGGCGGTGAGCGTAAAGCTCTCCGATACGGAAGCATCGAGACGCATCTGCGGTG
This sequence comes from Kiritimatiellia bacterium, assembly GCA_045641465.1. Classification (GTDB taxonomy): domain Bacteria; phylum Verrucomicrobiota; class Kiritimatiellia; order RFP12; family UBA1067; genus RUG572. The sequence goes on from JAZUGW010000159.1 coordinate 9,445, forward strand.
TCAGCGAAAACTCCGTCAGCACCTCGTCGACTGTCTGGGCCGTCGTCGCCGCTGCGGCACTCGCCACCGCGGCAATCAGAACGAACAGTTTAATCATTCGCTTCATTTTCTCCTCCTGAAACATTAAACGAATACGCCTCACATGTCGGGGAAACCCCCACATCTTGAACTAATGGAATTCTAGCATACGGCAGCAAGACGGGTCAAGTGAAAACAGCGGGCGCGCGCAAGGATGCGCGCGCCCGACCATATACCTACCTACCGCAAACCCGTTACCTGAAGAACAGGAACAGGCCGTCGTGGAAGATCTTCACCGCGCTTGACGTGGTGTGAACGATGTAGCTCGTGCCCTTCAGGTTGTCCCCCTTCACGCGGCCCGTAATCCGGCGGCCGGCGGACGAGGCGACCGTCCACGAGGACACGTTTTTCAGATTTTCCCGATCCAGCACTTCGATCGTCACGTCGGCGAGGTTGAGCGCGCCCTCGCACACGATCTGGTCGCCCACGTTGAGACGAATCGTGCCCGAAACCGTCGTGGACGATTCCAGCGTGAGCGTGCCCACGGCGTCTTCGCCGCCCGGCGCGAGTACACCCGTCACTTCGAGCGTGCCGTTGCAGACCCTGCCCGACCCCTCGACGGCGTACTGCTTGATCGTCCCGCCCTTCAGGTCCACCGTCGCGCCTGCGGCCACCTCGAGAATCGGCGCACCGCCCACGCTCGCCGCCGGCGAGAGCTTCGGCAACACGTCCGGACCGAGCGCGAGGTTCACCTGCTGCTGCGCTTCGGAGAGCGCCGCATTCCACACGCGCACTTCGTTGTAGCTCGCGTGCGGCGTGGGATTGTTGAACCAGTTCTTGCCGAGGTAGAAGTTGTTCTGCTGGAGCTGCGCAGGCGTCCACGTGTCGCTCGTGTACGTCTGGGTGCCGATCTTCGCGCCCGTTTCCGTGTTCCAGAGCGTGGCGGTCACCGTGGACCCGTTTCCGTTCGGCGTGATCGTCATCGCGAGATAGCATTCCACGTTGAGCGGACACGTCCCCGTACCGGTCATATTGCCGCTGTTGGCGCCAGCGCCCAACACGCCAATGGAGGTATCGCCCGCCGCGTTCTGCGTCGAATACGTGAAGAGCAGATAGTCGCTCGTACTTGAACCGATGGCGAACAATTTCTCCCAGGCCTGATAGGACCGGAGCGTCGTCCAGAACTCAAGCGTCACCGGACCCGAGACCGGCAGCGCGTTCGCGCCAAGATCCGCCCCGTTCGCCGTGCCGCCGCCCACGAGGTCGAGCTGACGGTTGTTGACGAGCGCCGAGGAACCGCCCAGCGTCGCCGTAAAGCCGCCCACCATATCGTCGGCCGTGCCGTTGAAGGTCCAGCGGTGCGTCAGGTAGTTGTTCGCGAGAAGCGTCTCGGAGGGATTCTCGGGATAGAGGTTGTCGCCCGCATCGGTGGTCGTGGCGAACACCTGGTCCGGACCCGCCTCGACGTGCGCGAGCATGTCCGACTCGGAAAGCGCCGCGTTCCACACGCGCACTTCGTTGTAGTTCCCCTTCGGCTCCGCGTCGTTCCACCAGGCCCAGCCGAGCCAGGAGCCGGTCTGCGAGATGTTCGCGACCGTCATCCCTGCGGCATAGTACGTGTACGAACCCACCTTCGCGCCGGACTTCGCGTGGATCACGTAGGCCGTGAGGACCGTACCCCCTTGCGCGGGATCGAACCGCACGGCCATGTAGTATTCCTCGTTATCGCGGAAATAGCCCGTACCCGTCACGTCGCCCGTACCCGCATTGAGCCAGTTCACGGCCGAGGTATTGTTGGCGTTCTTCGCGCCGCACGAATACGTGAGGAGCAACCCGTTACTCTGGCTTGTACCGACGGCGAACATCTTCTCCCACACCGTATGGCTGCGGAGCGTGGACCAGATTTCGATCGTCACCGGTCCCGAGGTGGGCAGGATGTTCGAACCCAGACCCACGATCGCCGTGTTGTTGCCGCCCGGAAGCGAGATCGCCTTGCCGTCCGACGTATAGCCGAGCGTTCCGCTCGGCGTGGTCGGCGGCGTCGTGCTCGAGGGCGTATAGACCTGCGCCGTCTGGCCACCCACCGAATCGGCGAGCGAATTATTGAAGCTCCAGCGGTGGACGAGCGCGGAAGCCGAAGGTTCGCCGCTGTAGGCGAGCGTGCCCTGTGCCACGGTCACCTTCGCCGCTTCAGGCAGTTTCGTCATCGCAAGCGTACCCGTGCCCGTCTTCGTGATCGTACCGGACGACGTGCCCGCGAGCGAGAAGTCGCCAGCATCCACCCAGGAGGATCCCGTGTCGAACGTCATGCCGCGCGGGCCCACCGCCACGCCGCCGCCCATGTTCTGGAAGTAACCGCTCAGGATCTTGTTGGGCGAATACACTCCCACCGTGCCGCCATCCACATACAGCGTCGCATTGTTGGTGCCAAGGCCGTGGACGATCGAATCGGCAATGAGCTTTGCCCCATCCTTCACCGTGACGAGGCCGTTGCCCGAGGCGTCACCAGACATTGTCGAACCGACCTGGATGAATTTTGCGACGAAGCGCGTGTTCGCGCCGCTCAAATTGAGCTGGCCCTTGCCGAGTTCGCCAACGATCACGCCCCAGGCATTCGTATTGTAGAACTCGCCGCCTGTCATGTTGTAGACGCCCTTCGCATCGTTCCAGCGCGCGATGCTGAGCCATGCCGTGACATCCAGCACGCCGCCGCTCTGTTCGAAGCGGCCGTCGGAATGGACGCCGACCTGGAAGTTCTGTCCGAAGACGGCCTTGCCGTTCGAGAGCGTGAACACGCTCTCCGCCGCGCGCGCTTCGTTCTTCCCGGGCGCGTCGGTTTGGCCGACCATGCTTTCGCCCGTGCCGCCCACCTTCAGCGTTCCGCCCGTCATGTTGAACGTGCCGCGGCCCTTCAAACCGCCCACGGTGAGGCGGCCCGGCTCCAGCGTGCCGCCGGAGAAGTTGAACGTACCTACCGAGCCGAGATTGTACCCGACGCGCAAATAGTTGCCGACGGGCGTTCCCAGCCAGCCGTTCGACATGTAGGTGACCGCCCCTGTACCGCTCTCACCCGTATAGTACCAGCCATTGCAGAACAGCGCCGCGTTGTTCGTGAGGTAGACCTTCGACGCATTCTGCTGGATGATGTCCGCCACCTTGTTCGTGGCCTCGTTGTAGTTGAAACTCACCGTACCCGCCTGCGGATAGATGTAGAGCCACTGGTTCTCCGCACCGTTCGCGCCAACCGGACCGTTGAAATTGAGCGTTCCCGCGCCCGTCTTGAACAGGTTGCGGTTCGCCCCGCCCGCCTCGTCTCCTCCCAAAAGCGTCACGGGGCCCGTACCGTCCACTTCGATCGTGCCGTTGCCCTTCTCGAGCCGAATCGGGTTCGTGAGTATCAGCGGCTGATTGGCCCCTGCGCCATTGAGGATGAACGTGGTGTTCGGCGTGCGATCGCTCCCGGGGACAAGAGACGTCCACTGCGAATCAAATGTGAGCGTCAGCGGTTTTTCAAAAGCCGAAATGCCGGCGGCGCTCTCGGACGTGGTGAACCAAACCTGGCCCATACCCGACCCAAGCGGGAGAGTCGCCTCCTCGACGAGCGGTGCCCAGGTGCCGCCGTCGATGCGGATGGATGCCGTTTCAGTGACACCCGTGCCGCGCGCGGCCAAGAGGGCGCCTTCGTGGATGTAGACATTGCCAGTAAATGCGTTCTTGGCCGTCAAGCGGGCCGAATGGGAACCGTACTTGTGCACGTCCGAATAGTTCGAGCCGATCACTTCGCCGATATTGAGATCCGTCGAATCCGCCTGAATGGTGTAGGAGACCGTCCATTGCGTGGGCGTCAGGACGATGTAGCCGTCGTTGTCCACCGACTGCACACAATCGAAATCGCCGAGGCGGAACGGCGTGAACACCGTGTCCGCCGTGGCCGAACCGGCGAACTGGAGATCCGTCTGCACGTTGACGCCCGTACGATAGGGCACGCCGTCTCGCAGCAGCCCGGAATCGACCGTGGCCTGCAGGGTGCCGCCCGAGACGATGACCTTGCCCGTATGGGCCGGTAGCGACGGAAACGCATACGTACCGCCCTCGACTTCAAGCCGCGCAAACTTTCCGGAAGTGTATGTGAGCGTGCCACCCGCAAGCACGGCCTTCGTATTCGCACCGACTGCGGTGAGCACGAGCGCGCCTTCCTGCACACGGAATGTGCCGCCGAAGCCGCTTCCCGCGTTCGCGAGCGTCAACGTGCCCGTGCCGCGCTTCGTCAGGACGCCGTCCGTCGCACCCGACACGAGCCGGATCTGCGTGAGCAGCATCGTGTTGAATTCGCCGATATCGATCAGACCGCCGTTCGCCGTCACGTCGATCCACAGACTCGGGTCGAGTCCATGCCCCGTGGGCAGGTCGTCGCCGAAGATGTAGTCCGCCTGATTCAAGGACGCTCCATCCTTCACCAGCGCGCCGCCGTCGAACACGAGGCCCGACGTGGTACTGTGTTCACAGATGTAGGCGCAATGGAATTCGCCGCCCTTCTTCAAGACAATGCGCGTATTCGCGCCGCTCGCGCTCACCACCGCCCACCGGTCGACCGGCACGTTGAACTTGGCGGAACGATTGGGGTCGCCGCTGCCGACGATGAACTCCGCCTTAGCCCCCGAGCCTTCGCCCACACGCAGGTCTTCGCGGCACGAGAAAGAACCCTCTTCCAGCCAAAACCAGCCCGCGCACGATTTCGCGTATGCCACGCGGAATTGTCCGGCCGTGTAATAGGTGCCGCTCTTGATATGCAGGGCGGCGTTCTGTACGTTGGCGTCGCCGACGATGATGTTCCCCTTCGAGTTCGTGTGATTGATACCATACCCAGGCGACGACGCCTGCCACACCACCGGATTCGTCACCCCCGTCGACGGATTGTAGTATTTTCCGGCATCGTCGGTTCCGTTCCAAATGTAGTCGGTCACCGTGTAGACGCGGTCGAACGTGACCGTCTTCCCGTAGGCGCCGGCGGCAAAGCGCATGCTCGCCGACGGCACCACGCCGTTGTTCCAGTTGGCACCGGTCGAGGCGAGTGTATTCGCACCCTTCCCCACCCAGTCCGTGGCTTCGAGCCCATAGCCCCAAGCCGAGCCGACACCCATCACACCGCTGAACGCGGCCATAGCCGCGATCGTGTTCCGCATCAAATTCAGTCGAGTCTTCATTTTGCCTTCTTCTGTTTCAATGCTATAGAGGAACCGATTGCCCGGTTCCCGTTTTAATCAGCCACACACCTTGAAACCCCAAGCTCCAAGTTTGACAAAATTATAGCACGCGACGGGATGAAGGTCAAATGCAAATTCTGAGGAGGAAATCGATAAGAAAAACGCCGCCCCCGAAAGGAGCGGCGCTTTGAGCCCGTTAGAACGGGTTTGCCTTAGGCGACCGAGCCACCCGCGGCTTCGATCTTCGCCTTCGCAGATGCGGAGCACGGGACCTTGACCGTGAGCTTCTTCGTGAGCTCGCCCTTCGCGAGGATCTTCACGCGCGGACGCTTGTTGTCCGTCAGGCCAAACTCGGCAAGAGTCTGGACAGTGACTTCGTCACCCGCGTTGAAGAACTTCTCGAGCGTCTCGACGTTGACCGGATACGCCTCGCAGCGGAAGTTGAAGTTGTTGAAGCCACGCTTCGGCAGACGACGCACGAGCGGCATCTGGCCACCTTCAAATCCGAGTTTCTGCTTGTGGCCCTTACGCGCATTCTGGCCCTTGTTGCCGCGGCAGCAGGTCTTACCCATGCCGGAGCCGCAACCACGACCGACGCGCTTGGCCCTCTTGCGGGCGCCCGGGGTGTTAGTAAGAGAGGAAAGATCCATTTCTTAAACTCCTTTAATTAAGCGCGGATAGCCGCAATCGTCTCAGGGGAGCGGAGCTGGGCGAGCGCATCGAGCGTGGCCTTGACCACGTTCAAGCGGTTCTTGGAGCCGAGGGACTTGCCCACGGCGTCCTTGATGCCGGCAGCTTCGAGCACAGGACGCATACCACCGCCGACGATCAGACCCGTACCAGCCGGGGCCGGCTTCAGCAGCACGCGGCCGCCGTCGCAATCGCCCATGACTTCGTGCGGAATCGTATCGCCCTGGCGGATGATGGCCTTGAGGGCCTTACGAGCGGCCTCGCCACCCTTGCGGATCGCGTCGGACACTTCGTTCGCCTTGCCGAAACCGAGGCCCACCTTGCCATCTCCATCGCCGACAACGATGACGGCGGAGAAGGACATGCGACGGCCGCCCTTGACGGTCTTCGCGCAGCGGTTCACGAACACAACGCGCTCATCGAGGTCGTCGTTCGCGCCGGACTCATTGCGGCGCTTATCACGATTCATCGCCATTATTCAGCCTCCTTCGCGGGTTTATCGCTGATCGACAGTCCATTCTCAACGGCAGCATCCACGATGGCCGCGATGCGGCCCGTGAACTTAAAACCACCGCGGTCGACGACGACCGTCTTGATGCCCTTGGCCTTGGCAGCTTCCGCCGCCGCCGCGCCGAGCTTCTTGGCGATTTCGAGGTTGCACTTCGTCTCCTTGATCGTGGAGGCGGAAGCGAGCGTGTTACCAACGGTATCGTCAATGAACTGCACGTACATGTGCTTGTTCGAGATGCAGAGCGACATACGCGGCTTTTCCGCGGTGCCGATCACGCGCTGACGAAGGCGCAGATGGCGCTTCTGACGCTGGTCTTTACGGTTGAAACTCATTGTAGATTTCTCCGAATCAGGCAGCCTTTAGATTAGGCCACCTTCTTACCCTGTTTACGGCGAATGCGTTCGCCTTCATACTTGATGCCCTTGCCCTTGTAGGGTTCGGCCGGGTAGAAGCTGCGAATGCGAGCCGCGGCTTCGCCCACCTTTTCCTTGTCGATGCCGGTGATCGTCACGAGCAGGCCGTCGTTCTCGACGGTGATCTTGAGATCGTCGGTGATCGGGAAAAGCTTGGGGGACGCGAAGCCGAGCGACAGCGCGAGCACCTTACCCTGAAGGGCGGCCTTGAAGCCGGTACCTTCGATCGTGAGCTTCTTCGTGTAGCCTTCCGAAACGCCCTTCACCATGTTGTTGATGAGCGCACGGGCGAGGCCGTGGAAGTTGCCATACTGCTTGTCGTTCGCGCAGGAGACGACGATCTTGCCGTCTTTGACTTCCGCGCTGATGCCTTCATGCATGACGTATGAAAGCTCGCCGAGCTTGCCCTTGACGGTGACCGTCTGACCGTCCACCTTGACAGTGACGCCGGCCGCAACGGCCACGGGTTCTTTACCAATACGAGACATTGTTCGGACTCCTTACCAAACGGTGCAGATGAGTTCGCCACCCAGCTTCTGCGCCTTCGCGTCCTTGCCGCTCATCACGCCCTTCGACGTGGAGAGCACCGCGAGACCCATGCCACCGAGAACGGCGGGGATCTCCGCGCAGCCGACGAACTTGCGCAGACCCGGCTTCGACTGACGCTGGAGACCGCGAATGGCCGGCTCGGCCTTGTCGGAGTACTTCAGCGTAATGACGAGCTTCTTCGGGAATTCGGAGGTCGTGAACGCGTCCTGGATGTAACCAGAAGCCTTCATAACCTTCGCGATTTCAGCCTTGATGTTCGAGGCCGGAACGGCGACCTGCACGAGGCGGGCCTTCAGACCGTTGCGGATCGACACCAGCATATCGGAAATGGGATCGATGATCATTTCTTCAGTTCCTTTCCGTTACCACGAGGCCTTCGTGACGCCCGGGATGAGACCGTTCACCGCGAGTTCGCGGAAGCAGAGACGGCACACGCCGAACTTGCGCATATAGGCGTGACGACGGCCGCAGAGCTTGCAGCGGTTATAGGCACGCACGCCGAACTTCGGCTTGCGGTTCGCCTTTTCCATCAGACATTTCTTGGCCATTGCTTAGTTCCTTCCCGCGAACGGCATGCCGAGAGCCACGAGGAACTCCTTGGCAGCCTTGTTATCCAGAGCCGACGTAACGAACGTCACGTCCATGCCCGAGTTCGGACCCGCCGCTTCCACGATTTCCGGGAAGATCGAGTGGTCCTTGAGACCGAGCGTGTAGTTGCCGCGGCCGTCAAAGCCACGGTTCGGGATGCCGCGGAAGTCGCGGATACGCGGAAGCGCGACGTTGATGAGACGCTCGCAGAACTCCCACATACGGTCGCCGCGAAGGGTGACCTTGGCGCCGATGACCATGCCTTCACGCAGCTTGAAGTTCGAGATGGACTTCTTCGCCTTGCAGAGCATGGGCTTCTGGCCGGTGATCGCCGTGAGGTCGTCCACGAGGGCCTTCTGCTCGTCCTTGGAGACGATACCGAAACCCATGTTGAGAACGATCTTCTGGAGGCGGGGGACGAGCATCTTGTTCGTCGTCCCGAGCTTCTGCTCGAGTTCGGCGACGATGCGCGAATTGTATTCTTCTTTCAGCTTCGCCATGATGATGCTCCTCAGATGACCTTACCAGAGGCCTTGAACTTGCGCGCCTTCTTACCGTCCTTTTCGGCGGTGCCGACGCGGGTGCCCTTCTTCGCGGTCTCGTCGTACGGCATCAGCTTGCACAGCGGAATCGGGAATTCCATTTCCACCAGGCCGCCCTGCGTACGCTCCGTACGGCGAACAGCCTTCTTGTGCTTGTTGAGACCCTCGACGATCGCGGTGCCTTCCTTGCGGTTGACGCTCTTGACCTTGCCGGTACGACCGGCATCGTTACCGTGATTCACAATCACGATATCGTCTTTACGAATACGTGCGATACTCATGATCTACTCCTTTAGACCACTTCCGGGGCCATGGACAGGATTTTCATGTAGTTCTTCTCACGCAGCTCGCGCGGAACCGGCCCGAACACGCGGGAACCGATCGGGTTGAGCTTGGAGTCGACGAGAACGCAGGCGTTCTGGTCGAAGTGAACACGCTGGCCGTCCTCGCGGACGATCGGCGCGCCCGTACGGATGATCACCGCCGTGGCGACCTGACCCTTGCGGATCGAACCCGTCGGGGACGCTTCCTTGATGGCCACACGAATGATGTCACCGAGGTGCGCGTACTCCTTGCGCTGCTTGAGAATGCGGAAGCACATGGCGCGCTTGGCGCCCGTGTTGTCCGCGACGACGAGATTGGAGAGTTCCTGCAACATGGCTTACTTCTCCTCCTGGACGATGCGCCAGCGCTTCGTCGCGCTGAGCGGACGCGTTTCCATGATCACGACCTGGTCGCCCACCTTCGCGGTGTCGGCCTCGTCGTGGGCGTGGTACTTCTTGCTGCGGATGACAACCTTGCCATACACCGGATGCACTTCGCGGTACGTGACCTCGACGACGACACTCTTGGTGCCCATCTTCGAGACAACCACGCCCTTGCGAACCTTACGGCCGCCGCGATTGACTTCGTTCGCCATGATTACTTGGCCTCCTTCTTCAGCTGGGCCTCAATCGTCAGCATACGCGCGATTTCGTGGCGCAACTGGCTGATCCGGCCGGGCTTTTCAACTTCGACCTTCGACGCATGCTTCAGCTTGAGGTCGGCGAGTTCCTTGCGGGTCTCGCGGATCTTCGCGGCGAGCTCCTCTGCGCCGAGTTCTTTCAGTTCATTCGTCTTCATCACATTTTAACTCCGGCACGGGTGACGAGTTTCGTGTGGATACCGATCTTCGTGGCGGCGAGACGCAGGCATTCGCGAGCGACTTCTTCCGAAACGCCGCCAATCTCGAAGAGCAGCTTGCCCGGGAGCACAACGGCGACCCAGAATTCAGGGTTACCCTTGCCTCCACCCATACGCACTTCGATCGGCTTACGGGTGATGGGCTTGTCGGGGAACACACGGATCCAGAGCTTGCCCTTGCGCTTCATCTCACGATTGATCGCGACACGGCAGGCTTCAATCTGGGTGGCCGTGAGGAACCCGCGCGTCAGCGCCTTCAGGCCGAACTCGCCGTACGCGAGTTCCGTACCCGAGGTCGCGTAGCCGCCGCGGTTGCCCTTCGACTGCTTACGATACTTGACTCTCTTAGGCATCAAAGGCATGGCTTACCTACCTTCCTTGCGATCTCCACGCTCGCGACGCTCGCCGCGTTCGCGACGGGGGCTCTGACGAGGCTGGAAATCCTCTTTCTTGCAGATCCACACCTTGATGCCGATCTTGCCGGCGGTGGTGTTGGCTTCCGCGAAACCGTAATCGATGTTCGCACGCAGCGTGTGCAGCGGCACCTTGCCCTCACGGCTCCATTCAACACGCGCGATTTCCGCACCGTTGATACGACCCGAGGCATGCACCTTGATGCCGTCCACGCCCATGTCCATCGCGACCTTCTGCGCACGCTTCATCGCACGCTTGAGCGCGATACGCTTCTCGAGCTGCTGCGCGATGTTCTCGGCAACGAGCTGCGCGTCCGCGTCGGCATCACGCACTTCCTTGATCTCGAGGTAGACTTCCTTCTTGGTCATCTTCTCGAGGTCCTGGCGCACGCGATCGACGTCCTGGCCCTTCTTGCCGATGATCACACCCGGACGGGCGCTGAAGAGCGAGACTCGCACGCGGTTGGCGTAGCGCTCGATCATGATCTTCGACAGGGCGGCCTCGACGAAGCGCTTCTTCACGTACTCGCGGATCTGCTGATCCTCGACGAGAAACGCGCTGAACGCCTTCTTGGGGGCGAACCAGCGGCTGCGCCACGCGCGGTTAACCGGCAGGCGAAAGCCGGTGGGGTTGACTTTCTGACCCATTATTTGCTCTCCTTGCCGTCCGTCAGGACGACCTTGCAGTGGCAGAGACGGTGCGCGATCGGATGAGCCGAGCCGCGGGCGGTCGGCCAGAACCGGCGAATACGCACGGACTCGTCGAACACGCACTGTTTGACCGTCAGCGTGGCAACGTCAAGACCATTGTTGTTCGTGGCATTGGCGATGGCGCTGAGCAGCGTCTTCTTGAGAATCGTCGCCGCCTTGCGGGGCGAGAACTCGACAACCTTGAGAGCCGCCGAAACCGGCAGACCCTGGCATTCACGCGCAAGCGGACGACCCTTGATCGCCGACATGCGGGCATTGCGGGTAAGTGCAATCACTTCCATGAGCTTACCTCTTCTCTTCCTTCTTCACGAGCGCGCCATGCGACTTGAACGTACGCGTGGGGGCGAACTCGCCGAGACGATGACCGACCATGTTCTCGGTGATGTACACCTGCAGGTGCTGCTTGCCATTGTGGATCGCGAACGTCAGACCGACGAAATCCGGGAGGACCATCGAACGACGGCTCCACGTCTTGATCGGCTGCTTCTTGTTCGCGGACTTCATCTTTTCGACCTTGCGGAGGAGGGAATCCTCCACGTACGGTCCCTTCTTGAGAGAACGCGCCATGTTTTACTTCCTCCGCTTGACGATGACCTTGTTGGACGCCTTGTTCGGCTTGCGGGTCTTGCCGCCCTTCGCGAGCTGACCCCACGGCGAGCACGGATTCGTACCGCCGGACGTACGGCCTTCGCCGCCGCCCATCGGGTGGTCAACCGGGTTCATCGCAACACCGCGCACCGTCGGGCGAATGCCCATCAGGCGCTTGCGACCGGCCTTGCCCAACTTGATGGAGCCCCAGTCCTTGTTACCGACCGCGCCGATCGTCGCTTTGCAGCGCGCATCGAAGATACGCACTTCGCCGGACGAGAGCTTGAGCTGCACCGTACCGCCGTCACGCGACATCACCTGCGCCTCGTTGCCCGCCGAACGCGCCACCTTGGCGCCCTGGCCCGGAACGAGTTCCACGCAGTGGACCATCAGGCCCAGCGGGATCTGACCGAGCGGGAGGCAGTTGCCAACCGTCGCTTCGGCCTTCGCACCCGACATGACCTTCATGCCGACCTTGAGACCCTCAGGAGCGAGGATGTAGGCCTTCGTGCCGTCTTCGTACTGCAGCAACGCCAAGTTCGCGCTACGATTCGGATCGTACGCAATCCCCTTCACTTCGGCTTCGCCCTGCTTCTCACGGCGGAAGTCGATGATGCGGTAACGGCGCTTGACGCCGCCGCCATGATGGCGGACCGTAATCTTACCCGTGTTGTTGCGACCGGCGTTCTTGCGAATCGCGCGCGTCAGCGACTTGACGGGCTTCTTCTCGGTGATCTCCTCGAACGTGGAGGCCACGCGGAAGCGCATGCCCTGAGAACGGGCCTTGAATGTTTTGAGTCCCATTGTTCGCTCCCTTACATCATTTCGATGCGCTCGCCCGCCTTCACTTCCACGATCGCGCGCTTCCAGGTGCTCTCCACCTTCTGCATGCGCGTACCGCGAATCGTGCGGAGACCGCCCTTGACGTTGACCGTGCGCACCGCGAGAACGTGTACGCCGAACTTGGCCTCGACCGCCGTGCGGATCTCAGGCTTCGACGCGGTCTTGTCGACCTCGAGGAAGTACTGATTGAGCTTCGCCAGCTTCGCGCCCTTCTCGGAGAGGATGACGCGCTTGATAATTTCACGAGCCATTACTTGCTCTCCTTCCCGGTCACGCGCGTCATCAGCGCATCGAAGCCGGCCTTGTCGCACACGATCTTCTTGAACAGAAGAACCGCATACGGATTGATTTCACACGCCGTCGCGGCATCCACGCGCGGCAGGTTACGGACCATCAGCTCAACCGTTTCGTTGATTTCGGCCGTGAGCAGAAGCGCGCTGCGATCGATGCCGAGCGTCTTGAGGAACGCCACCATCTGCTTCGTCTTCGGCGCTTCGAACTTGAATTCGGAAACGACGATGATCTCGCCAGCCGCAATCTTCTCGGAGACCGCACGCGCGAACGCGAGCGTCATCACCTTCTTGTTGACCTTCTGCGAATAGTCACGCGGCTTCGGACCGTGGGCCACGCCACCGCCACGCCACACCGGGCTCTGACGGAAGCCCGCACGCGCATTGCCCGTGCCTTTCTGCTTCCACGGCTTCTTGTTCGAGCCGGCGACTTCGCCCTTGCCCTTCGTGCACGCCGAACCCGCGCGCATCGCATTGCGGATCGCGGTGACCGCGTCCTTGAGCGCCTGGGCGCCCTTGTCCAGAATGAGCTGGGCGTCATCGATCTCAAGATCGGCCGCCGCCGCACCCGCGGACGTATACTGCTTAATCGTAGCCATGATTACTTAGCCCCTTTCTGAGCCTTGAACGCGAGCGCCGCGTTGAGGAGGGACTTGCGGATGTACACCGTGCCGTTGCGCGCACCCGGAACCGACCCCTTGACGAGGATCGCGTTGTCTTCAGGACGAACCTGAACGACTTCGAGGTTCACCGCCGTACGCGTCACATCGCCCATGTGACCCGGCATCTTCTTGCCCTTCTCGATCCAGCCCGGGAGGTCACGCGCCGCCAAACCACCCGTACGACGCTTCGAATGACCGCCGTGCGTGAGGTTGCCGCCCGAAAACTTGTAACGCTTCAGAACGCCGGCAAAGCCCTTGCCCTTCGTCGTACCCGTCACGTCCACGTACTTGACGCCGTTGAAGTTCTCGACCGTCAGCACCTGGCCGACTTCGACCTTCTCATCCGCCTCAAGCGCGAATTCCTTGAGCACACGCACCTTCTTGTCGACGAGCTTGCCCGTCTTCTCCTGGTGCTGGGCAACCGCCTTCGTGAGGCGCTGCTTCTTCTGCTCGCCAAAACCGAGCTGGGCCGCCACATAGCCGTCCTTCTCGATCGTCTTCAGCTGCACCACAGGGCACGGACCGACTTCGAGCACCGTCACGCAGAGGCGCTTGCCGTCGACGAACACCTGGGTCATACCGACTTTCTTACCAATCAGACCTTCCATCACAACCTCCTTAGACCTTGATCGTGATGTCCACGCCCGCAGGCAGATTCAACTTCTTCAGCTCGTCGATCGTCTTCGCCGTCGGGTTGACGATGTCGAGCAGACGCTTGTGCGTCCGCATTTCGAACTGATCCATGGACTTCTTGTCCACGTTCGGCGAACGGTTCACCGTGAACCGCTCGACGCGCGTCGGCAGCGGGATCGGACCCACTACCTGCGCACCCGTTCCGCGGGCCGTGTCGATGATCCCACCGACGGCCTGGTCCAGCACACGATGATCGTATGCCTGGAGGCGGATGCGTACTCTTTGCTGCTGCATCTCTTTGTTCTTTCTTTTTGTTTGTTTGACGTTTTCCTGCCCTTTCACGACCTTGATGTCGTCGGTCGGGGTTCCCCCGTTGCCGCCGCGGCCTCACAAGCCGACTCAAGGTTGAGTGTCCGGTCAGTCCACCCGCCAAGGCTACCAGATCCGCTAAACGAAAACGCCCGCAGCGCCTTCTCCGGCGTTACGAGCGTTTCTGCCCTCTTGCCGGACGCATCAGGTGGGAGCGACCCTTCCTGACCGTATCACGAACCTAGACCCCTCTTTGGGTGAGCGCCTATTATAGCATTTCGGGAGGAAGGAAGCAAGGGGGAAATTTAGTTAAATTGCAATAAAATAAAATTAGGGGCATTTAGGACAAGAGGCCGTCCAACGGCCCCCATCGAGAGTTCTCACCTGAACACCGATCCCGTTGTCACGACCGTCCAAGTTGCCGCACCCGAGCCTCCCACGTTCGGATCACCCGATGGGGCCCGATTCTGTTCGAGCAGACAATTCAGAAACGTGACTGTTGTGGCATGGGCCGGATTGCCCGTCCAATGGTAGACAAACACGACACCGCCCTTGTAGCGCGCGCTGTTTCCCCGATAGATGCTGTTGGACGAAGTAAAGTTCCCGTCCCCAAAATACACACCACCATCATCCGCGCACACATTATTCTCAAACACGCTGTCTTCCACACGAGCTCCCTCATCAACCCGAAAGACGCCACCCGCCGTTCCGCTGTAGTTTCCCGTGAACGTACAACGTTGTACATCCACCGAGCCCGTTCCATTGAGGCAAACGACTCCACCCATGTGGTCGGCACGATTGTTTTCAAAAACCGAATCCCGCATGACGACCGATCCATACCAATCCACCACCGCCCCGTTCCCTTCGGCGTAGTTATCACGCACCAGACAGTTTTCGAACGTGATCGTTCCCCAATCCGTCCCCTGGATGACGGCTCCGCACGATTGAGGTGCGATCCCCGTAGGACGACATCCATTTGTCAAAATCAGATTTCGAAAGGTCACGTTCGACCTCCCATATTGCCCCAGAAAAAGCCGATCATTGCCCCCACCGCTGATCGTCACGCGATTGGTGACGATGTCACCGTGAAGACGCTGCTCGATCGCCCCGTCAATCACTTTTCTCGCCGTTCGAATCGGCAAGGCGGACAGAAGAACGATCGTCGTCCCCTCCCGTGCCGGCAAATCGAAGGTTATTTCATCGGCATACGTAAACGCCTCCCGCAACGAAATACGGCCATCGTATGGATCCACGACATCCGCCGTTGTCGTCACCACGTTCGGCGGCAGGGCGGCATCCGAAATCGCCGGCGTCTCCGACTGAACCTGCGGACTCACCTGCCCGCACCAGACAAAACCCGTGAACGTTCCCTTCGCAGCCAAACGCACGGCCGTCCAATAGATCGGCTCTCCCTGCTCGTTCTCCCCCATCCACATCAACTGGGCACTGGACGAACACGCCACCCCGTCGACCGTCCCCCGGACCGTGAGCGCGCCCTTCGCGCCTCCCGTGAGCGTCAAGGTTCCCCGTTCCGTCTCAATCGTCCAAATCTGCCCCTTGACCACAGGGATCTGCTGCGTCAGGTCTTTTCGCTGGAAGGCCGACTGCCACCCTTCCGCGACGAACGATGTCGTCTCCGTGCCGCCCCCGATTTCGTAGTGCCCGATCAGAACACCCTCGGCGACTTCTTCCGCCCACAGCCACAACTTGGCCGTCCGCGTCTCCTGCCCCTTCTTGCACGTCACATCCGCCACAAGGGTACCCCCGTCGGTGACTGTCGTGAAGCCCGCCGCCGAGAATGTCCAGGCGCTGCCCGTCACCGGTGTGACTTTGCCCGAAATCTTGCCCGCCGCCGACACCGTCAACGTACTCGCCCCCATGACACCGTCCACGGAACCCGTACCGGAGAACGCCGAACCCGTCGCCCAAACGGGAAGTTCCGCCGCCGAAACGACCATCTGATAGGCGGCCGTCCTGCCCGCGACCTTCACATTGACCGTGAACATCTTGTCCACGACCGCCCGTGTCACCGTACCGACGATGCACCCCGTCTTCGCATCGTACTTCAAGCCGGACGGCAATCCGCTCACGCTCACGATCGCTTCGGACAGCGCCGTTGCCGCCACCGGAATCGTCTGCAGAACGCCGACCTGCAACACCCGCGGCTTCACTTTTTCGATGGGCTGTCCCCCATATGTGACCGCCAGCGATGCGCACGCCGCCTCGACCGTCACAAACCGCGCATAAAGGCGCGTGGCTTCCGGCACCACCACCGTGGTCGCAGCCGCCTGCCCGTCACCTGCGGCGAACTGTGCCAACCGCGTGTATCCGCTGTCTTGATACCAACCCGCGAAAACCAACCCCTTCGCCGCCTTCGCCGTGATCTTCACCTTCTTTCCTTCAGGATAGACGCCTCCACCCGACACGGTCCCCTCGTCCGCCGAACAAAGCAGCGTGAGCGCACGATACGGCGTCCGCGTCGGCTCGGGGGCACGCCAAGGTTCAACCGTCATCGTCTTCGTCGCCGTCTTGACCATGCCGTTGAGAAACTTTTGCGTCACCGTCACCACGTAGACGCCCGTCTTGGTCGGCTTACCCGTGACCGTGCCATCAGTCGGCTCGAACCGCAAGCCCGTCGGCAAACCGGAAATCTTGACCGTGCCGCGCAGATCGGTCCCGATCGCCCCCGCGTACGGGACGTCTTTTTCCACCTTGGACGCCAACCGCGAGAAATCGATGAAGCCCGGCGCCGTCCGATCCGCCACCGTCACGGCGATATTTTCGCTCCACTTGTAACCCGAGGCATTGGACGCCTCGATCTTGACCACGTAAATGCCCGGCGTGGTGATCGTCCCCTGGATGAGCAGACGCGCCGGATCGAACTTGAGCCCGGGCGGCAAACCACTCACCTTGGCTGTCACGTAGGAGAGCGAATCGTCCACCACACGGAACGACACCGCTTCATCGCAGACAAAACTCGTCCGCTCCAGACGAATCGTGTACAGCCCATCCTCCTCCACGGGGACGAACCGCGCCTTGACGCCTGCCGGATCAAATCCGTCGGGAATCGTCAACTTGAGCGTCGGATTGCGCCGTTCATTCCACGTGAGCGCCGCCGCATTCACCGCAGGACCTTCCCATTCGGCGAAAACACTTCCCGCAGACGCCTTGACTTTCCAGGTCGCCCCCTGCCCGACCTTGATTTTGGCAGGCGCCGTCACGGTTCCACCGCATGGCACCGTAATCGCAAACGAACGCGTAATCGTACCGGTGTAATTGTTCCGACCGACAATCATCGCCGTCGCCGTACCGATGTCCGTATTCCTGGAATAGACGATCGTATAGTCGTTCGTTGTCAACAAGTTCCCGTCCGCGACCGAGATCGCCGGCTCAATCGGCTTCCCCGTATAGGATTGCCGGTCCACCGTACCAACCATGCTGTCGGTCAGGCGCTTCGGCGCAATCTTCACCGTGCAAGTCCCGAGCTGACGCTCGTCGTCCATCTTGAAGGCGCTGTAGTAGACGGTGTACGTTCCCGCATCCGTGAACGCGGGCGGATTCGAATAATAGTAAGGTCCGGACAACGCGAGCGCGTACTCCACATAATCCATGCACGGATACCCCCATTCGTACACGGTCACATTCGCCGCATGCGGCTGTCCATCATACGTTCCCGAATAGTTCCGCACGTCGATGTAATATTCGGACGACTTCGTCGAACCGTAGATGCCAAACACGCCGCCGACAACCAACAGCAGCATCGCCGCGAATGCATGCTGGCGCGCAAAGAGCATGAAACGGACAGCCTGCGGTTTCATCGCCCTGACCGCCAACATCAGAACCGGCACGGCGACCATCAACACGGCCACCACACCGCCCACCAGATAAAAGAAACGGTCTATCATTTTAGACACCTCTTGAATTAATATCACGTGCATCCCATTCGTGACTTGAGGGATGCTGTTGAATGCCGCGTTTCGGGACGGTTTCGGCGAACCTACCCGATCGAGAAAAATCCCAACCCGAAAACGACGAATAAAGTATACCCCATTATCAGCCAGATAGTCAACACCATTTCTTGCGGGAGTTATAATCGGAGCGGGGGGCTTGTACCGTTCGTTCCACAGCCCGCGATCGCGGCCGTGGTGTCCGTGTGGGTAGACACGGCACAGGAAGGCATTCGGCACGTAGGATGTTGAAAATGGCAAACTGCGCCGGAAAATCAAATTGACAATTATACCAGTTGGTATTATACTTCCTCATATTATGAACGAACCTGAAATCAGACGAACTCATCGGGCGTTGACCTTCTGCCGTAATCTAGGTTGGATTACCGTTGTGTCGCTCGCCCTCATGGTACTTCCGTACTTTCTGGTGTACGTGTGGTGGTGGTTGCCGCCGCTCATCTGTACCCTCTTCGGTCCTCTCGGAGCCGCCTTTCTCGCGTTTTCGAAACCGATCACTTCCCTTCCCGGCCAACAACTCCCTCAAGGCCATTACAGTCTCGCCGTTCTCGGTGTGTTGTACTATGTCTTCGTCCTCGGCTTCATCCTCTGGCTCATTTGCATGATCATCACCCACCCCCGCGGATTAAACTAACCCCTACGCTCAGAGAAAAATGAGGTTTCAGGTATAAGTGTGGGTCGGTAAATGTCCTTTCTCGGAAGCTACAATCGTGTTGTGAACAATCGCCCGGCATTTTCCGGGCGGGTGTTCACAACACGGCGTCAGCATGGAGCGGAGGGTTGTGAACAGCCCGCGCGGAGGGTGCGTTCAAGCACGCGGAGCGGAGCGCGGGCTGTTTGCAACCCGCCCCGCAGGCGTTTTTGATTTGCAAAAAGTCATCCGATTCCCAATAATGGTGTCGTCAAACCTCCATTATCGAAAAGGGACATCGGATGACGGCCAATAGTTTACTGAAAAATCTCCTCCATATCAAGGGGGCAATTGTCGAAACCTTCGATTTCGGCGAGTATGCGCAGGGCGGGCCTTCGCTTGTCGTACACGTCCATGTCTGCAAGAAAGAACGATGGAAGTGCCCCGTGTGCGGAAGGCGATGCCATGTCCACGACTATGCCTGCGGCGAGGCGTTCTGGCGCAGCATGGACTTCGGCCCCGTCGCCGTGAGGATCGGCGCCAGGGTCCCGCGCATAACCTGCCCGGAGCACGGCGTGGTGACCGCGGCCGTGCCGTGGGCGAGGCACGGATCGCGCTTCACGACGGACTTCGCGTTCTCCGCGGCGTGGATGGTCAAGGGCGGGCTCAGCAAGAA